>JBNLCD010000008.1:0-28891 GCA_050303635.1 Anaerolineae bacterium | reverse complement strand
CGTTAGTGTGCCTGATGTTTTGGGTAAGGCCACATCCAACAGATCTAACGCCTCTTTAAAGCGTGATTCATCAATTTTGGTGGGCTCAATATCGTATAAAAGACGCGCTTCATCTGCAAATGTCAACGTATTATCATGTTTGAGGCGCAGAGCTGTCTCAGCGGCGCTAATCATCTTCATCAGATAGTTAGCGCGTTGAGCGTTAGTGGAGGGTATCTGTACTTTTAAGTCGGCTAATGCACTTTGTAGTTCAGCAATCGGCATTGGTTGGCGTTGCTGGACTTCCTCTTGAAACGCGGGTGGCCCAATATAGGCATCCACAAAATCTTCGACATGTTTACCAACTTCGAGCATCAGTTCTAAATAATTGCGTCCAAATGTATCCAACACAAAATGCTCCTCTTTTAGCATTTATTCTATTTAAAGAGTTTAACATAGACCGTGACTTGGGGGATGGATATTCATTCTGGGAATGAATGCAGATTGGGTCAAAACAAAAACCTCTCCACATTAGTAGAGAGGTTTATTTATTACCCCTAGTTTCTGTTTATCTATTCAAGCACACCTTGATTGGTACCATTGCCATTATCAAAGCCGCGATTACCCCGCCGTGCACCGAGTTCAACTGGATTATTCAATAGATTGTCGATACGTTCTTCCAAACCAGCGGAAATTTCATCAGCGGTTGCTTGGTCAATCGCGCCGTTTTCCACGGCTGTAGCTAAACGTTCAGTAATCATCGTCACAAGTTCCGCTTTGACAGCTTCAACATCGCCGCCATTGGCTTCAATGAGTTCCGCCGGAGTTTGCCCAGATTGCAACGCTTCCATCAATTCTTGCCCGTCTAGACCCGTTGCCTCGCTCAATAAACCGGGCAAATTCAGATTCATTAGTCGTTCACGGATATTACCTTGCGCGTTATCGCGAATACCGTCGAGCGTTAAGGGCGTATTGAATAGATTTTCGACACGTTCCTCGACATTGGCCGTCAATAATGCTGTAACTTCAGCTTTGACAGCGTCAACATCGCCACCATTTTCTTCGATCAATTCAGTCAACGTCTTGCCTTCGCGCAATTGAGCAAAAATTTCTTGCCCTTCTAAACCCGTTGCTTCCGTAAGAATTTCAACAATCGCGGGGTCGATATTCAAGTTAGCGAGAGGACCACGCCCATTTTGATTGCCGCGCGGACCTTGGTTATGTGGTTGAATAATTGAGCCTGTATTGCTCATACCGTCAGTGATAGTTTGCGGCAGATTGGCTAAAATTTCATCGTACCGTTCTTGTTCAATCTTTTCATCAGCTAACGCTTGGGCCAAACGTTCTTCAATTTGAGTTTGAGCGGCGGCGGCTACCACATCGGGATCGCCACCATTTGCGGTGATATAATCGGCAATGCTTTGCCCATCGCGACGTGCTTCAATGACATCCCGTGGCGTGGTTTCAGTTAACTCAGCGGCTTGTTGAACGAGAACACCTTCAACAACATTTTCACCCCATTGCGCGATAGGGCCATTGGGCGGTTTGGCATCATCCCCATCATCGGGACCTTGGGCGTAAATTGAACTGACACTCATCAATAAGATGAAGAGTACTGTCAGCATAACGAAAATACGATTGCGCTTCATTTTTATTCCTTATCCTTCTGTTTGTTGTTCCAAATTAGTGATTTTATTATTGAGCAGAGGTGTTACCGTTTTTTACGTAAACTGTAAAATATGTGTAAACTCAAGTAAGCTGACCATTACCTAGGAAAATCACCATGAATCGTACAGACCGCCTGATGGCCATTGTGCTTGAACTTCAAAGTCGCCGCCAATGTACGGCAGATACGCTTGCTGAAGTGTTCGAAGTCAGCAAACGCACCATTTATCGTGATGTCCAAGCGTTGTTGGAAGCAGGCGTCCCGATCATTTCCTTACCGGGATTTGGTTATTCGATCATGGATGGTTATTTTTTGCCGCCGCTTAATTTCTCGCCCGATGAGGCGCTAATGCTCTTGCTGGGCGCAGATTTTATGAAACAAAATTTTGACGCGGGCTATCGTCACGCCGCAGAACAAGCCTTTCAGAAAATTTCAGCAGTATTACCCAGTCACCAACGTGAAACCGTCGAATATCTCAAAGATAATATTGAATTCTTCACGGTTGTGGGACGAACATCGCAGGAATTTGAAAAACTCCACTCATTACGTCGGGCTATCCTCGATTGCCAACGAGTGCAGATTGACTATACCAAACGCTTTGGCAAAAATAATCAGCCGGAAACCAGTCTCCGTGACGTTGATCCCTATCGTCTGGCTTGGCTGAACGATGGCTGGTTTCTGATGGGCTACTGTCATCTGCGTAGCGAATTAAGAGTTTTCCGGTTGAGCCGCATGAATGGTGTCCGAGTTTTAGCTCAACAATTTGAGCGTCCTCTGCATTTAACGCAATCTTGGGAGAATCCCAGCCAAAATCGTCAAATCGAGGTACGCGTTCTTTTCAAAATAGAAGCTAAACGATGGATGCAAGAACATCCAAGCTTTTTTATTATCGAGCAAAAGGAAGTGATGGATGGGCTTTTGGTCACTTTAGCGGTGCATAATTATGATGAAATTTTGCATTGGTTATTGGGGTGGGGGGATAAAGTTCAGGTGTTAGAACCAGTTGATCTACAAGAACGCTTAGTGCAAGCGGCGCAGGGCATTTTAGAAACTTATCAGGCAAAAATTTTAGACTACTGACATAGGGTTGTCACTCAAGTGCTATAAACTTTAAAAGTATCGTTTATTATTTAGACTAAGCCGAGGAGAACAAAGGATGGATACATCCACTATTTCCGCTGATTTTCCATTTGTTGAAAACTTTATCGAAGTGCAGGGTGCCAATATGCACTATGTTGATGAAGGAACCGGTGACCCGATTCTATTTTTGCATGGCAATCCCACCTCATCGTATCTATGGCGTAATGTTATTCCGCATCTAACTCATTTAGGACGGTGTATTGCGCCAGATTTGATGGGGATGGGAAAATCGGACAAGCCTGCTAGTGAGTATCGTTTTATCGATCATGTGCGCTATCTTGATGCCTTTATCGAAAAACTGGAACTCAAGAATATCACCCTTGTTATTCATGATTGGGGTTCAGGCTTGGGTTTTCATTATGCGGCGCGTCATCCTGAAAACGTCAAAGGGATTGCCTTTATGGAAGCTCTTTTGATGCCCGTACCATCTTATGCAGCGATGGGCGCTAGTGCGGAATTATTCCAAAGTTTCCGCAATCCTGAAATTGGCCGCCCGATGATTATTGATAATAATTTATTTATCGAACAAATCTTGCCCCAAGCCATCGTGCGTGATTTGACCGAAGAAGAAATGAATCACTACCGGGCACCGTTTGTTGAAACAGCGAGTCGTGAACCCCTGTGGCGTTTCCCGAATGAAATTCCCATCGGCGGCGAACCGGCTGATGTCCATCAAGCCGCCGTGCAATATAACGAATGGCTCACCCAAACTGAAACACCCATGCTCATGTTCCATGTTCAGCCCGGTGCCATTATGCTCAAACCAATTGTGCAATGGGCTAAAGCAACGCTGAAAAATGTGCAGTCGGTAGATTTGGGCAAAGGCATTCACTTTGTGCAAGAAGACCATCCGCACACAATTGGGCAAGAAATTGCTAAGTGGTACCAAAGCTTGTAGAAAATTGAGTAAAGGGGTTGTTTAACATGGCTACATTTCAAGGTTTTCCGGCTGAAGGCCTAGCTTTTCTGAGTGAATTAGCGCAAAACAATAATCGCGAATGGTTTCAAGACAACAAAAAACGTTATGAAAAACTCTTGAAAAAGCCAGCCGTTGAATTTGTGGAGGCAATGGGTCAACGTCTTCAGTCAATTTCCCCACAAATCAATGTTGATGCACGAACAAATGGCAGTGGTAATTTGATGCGCATCAACCGAGATACGCGCTTTAGTGAAGATAAGTCCCCTTACAAGACCGCGATTGCAGGGATGTTTTGGGAAGGTGCCGGCAAGAAAACCGAAAATCCAGCTTTTGGTTTTCATATGGAATCGGACGGGATGCGCTTAATGTCGGGTATGTTTCAATTCCCGAAAGATGTATTGACGGCTTATCGTGAAGCGGTTGATGATCAAAAACTAGGGAGTGCATTGACCAACGCGATTGCTGAAGTCAAATCCAATGGCTCTTACGTCATCAATGGTGAACACTACAAAAAAGCGCCACGCGGCTATGCGGAAGATCATCCCCGCATCGAGTGGTTACGCTATAATGCGCTCTATGCTTCATATGAAATGGTCCCTGCTCACATTTTGACTAGTCCGGAGGCGGTGGAGGTTGTGTTCAAACACTTTGCTGACATGGCACCCATTCAGCGCTGGCTGGTCCAAATCCAAAACTAAACTCAGTGCGATTATCTAACATGTAGTGCTTTTGGAATGGAGCGGACATATCCGCTCCGTTTTATTGTCAGCTATCTGTAAGTATCGTGTAATTTAAACCAGAAAATCTCTACGCTCGCCCCGCGTTTATGAAAATAATGGCCAAGCGCAGTTTTTATCGTGTAAAATAGGCCACACTATCTGTCCAGAAAATTTGAGAGTTGAACTAATCCATGAATAGACGCGCCTTAATGCCTTTTCAGGGCTGGCGGATCTTATTTTTCCGGTCAGTCGCTATTTTTCTCTTTGTCGTATTGGTTGTACGCACATGGCAACTTCAGTTTGTTCAAGGGGCAGAATTGCGGGCTGATGCGGATGAAAATCGCTTTCAGACATTACCCATCCCTGCACCACGTGGTCAAATTTATGATCGCAACGGTGTACCTTTGGCTTTGAACGATCCCGCGTTTATTGTCACCATTACACCCGCCGAACTACCTGAAAATTTCGAAGATGCGCTAGTCGTATATAACCGTTTATCCGCGTTAGTGGATGTTCCGGCGACCCGCGCGATTGCCGATGCGGCAGGACGAACTAATGAACGCAGTATCGATGAACTTGTGCGCGAAGGTGAAGGTATTGCACCGTTTCAAGCGGTACCTATAGCCTCCGATATTGATGAAGAAGTTGCTTTTATTATTCTTGAAGAAAGACAATCTCTGCCGGGGGTTGATATTGAATATCGTTCGGTGCGGAGTTATCCCACCGGACTAACGACCGCTCAATTGATTGGTTACCTTGGTCCTATCCCCGAAAATCGCGCCCAAGAATTGCGTCAACAAGGCTACAATCCAGCCTATGACCGAATTGGCTATGCAGGTATTGAATCCTATCTTGAAGACGAATTAGCTGGCCAAAATGGCAGTGTCACCTATGAGGTTGATGTAGCGGGTGAACCACTTCGCACGGTGGAACGCATTCCACCTGTTCCGGGTGTGAGTGTGGAATTAACCATTGATGCAGATTTACAAGCCGCGGCGCAACAAGCCTTGGTGAATCGGATTAATGCCTTGAATGCGCAGGAGCAACGGCTTGTTTCGCAATCAGGTGTCGTAATTGCGATCGATCCTCAAACAGGTGAAGTTTTAGCGTTAGTTTCATGGCCAACTTATGATAATTCGCGGTTCGCGCGGAATATTGACGCAGACTATTATTTTGACTTGGCGGATAGTCCACTTCGACCATTTGTTAACCATGCCATTCAATCCCTCTATCCACCCGGATCGGTTTGGAAACTCATTACCTCCGTTGCGGTGGTTGATGAGAATGTGATCGATCCAAATCGTACCCTTCGGGATAACGGCTCACTGTCCTTACGGAATGCTTTTGCGCCGAATGATCCCGGCCAAAACCAAACTTTTGTTTGTTGGTTGCGAACCGGTCATGGCGATGTGAACTTGATACAGGGCATTGCACAAAGTTGTGATGTGTATTTCTATCAAGTGGGTGGCGGTAATTCAGATATTAATTTGGATGGTCTAGGCATCGATAATCTCTATCGCTGGGCAACTGCCTTTGGTATTGGGTCGGAAACAGGCATTGAACTTCCGCTTGAAAATGGCGGACGGATGCCCGATCGTCAGTGGAAACGGCGTGTTTATGGCGAAAGTTGGTCCACCGGGGATACTTATAACGCGGCCTTTGGTCAAGGTTATCTCACGGTTACCCCTCTTCAGTTGATTAACGCTGTCGGTTCTATCGTTAACGGTGGTAGCTTGATGCAACCCACCCTACTCCGTAATTTCCAAGATGCCAATGGAAATATTCTGGTTGATTTTGAACCGACGGTTATCCGCAGTCTTGTTCCCCCAGAAAATGGCCCGATGACCTTGCTTTTGCAAGAAGATATGCTTCGGCAGGAAGCGGATAGTTTAGCCTGTCGGTGTGAGCCGAGCTCAGATTATTACGATCCTGATCGGTGTGATCCCGATAATTACGTTGAACAATTTGATGCAGATCCTTCACCAGATAATGAGCAATGGATTCCATATAAAGTGGAACTCCCCTATGGCTTTAATTGGGCCTACTCCAGTGTCTGTGACCCGCTCTCGTTTAATCTGTTACGCAGTGAATATATTCCACCGATAGCCTCAACGCGTGCGATGGAATTGACGCAACAGGGTATGCGGGAAGTTATTCTATCGGGTACGGCAAATGTAGCTTCTAACAGATCATTCCCACCACTTGCCATTGCTTATGAGGCGGGCAAGACAGGGACGGCTGAATATTGCGATGATGTTGCTTTTCCGCAAGGTCTGTGTATTCCGGGACGCTGGCCCTCCCATGCTTGGTATGTCGGCTATGGTGCGCAAGGTGATAAGGATCTTCTGGTAATTGGCTTTGTCTATAATGCAGGTGAAGGGTCGGCTTGGGCGTTGCCAGTCGTTCGGCAAGTGCTGGATTATTATCTAAATGGCACACCTATTCAAAGCGTGGCCCCGCCGAATCTGGTCCCTGTTGAAACCGAAGATACAACGACAGAAGCGGAAACACAACCTGCTGAATAAATGCCGCTAGCGAATCATAATCCAAACCTCACGAACTGAAATTTTGTGAGGTTTTTCTTTTGTCTAAATAAAATAATGAGGTAAGCATTATTCACCTCACTCCTTCAGTCAAGCGGTGAGGGTTGCTCTCCTTGGAGGGTAGCGCTACACTGTTCAGCAGTTTTGCGAATAGGGAATAAACCAGCCGAGGAGAGCAAACGTGGAAATTACCCGCACGGCCATTGATTTTGGCACATTCGAACTATTTGGCATGACTATTCACCCCACCGTGCATTGGTATGGGGTCTTAATTGTGACTGGCATTATTTTGGCATCCGTTATTATTGCGCGTGTTACTGAAAAAGATCATGATGACCCCGAGATTGTCTGGAATGGACTGATGTGGGTGGTGCTCTCCGGCGTGTTGGGGGCTCGTCTCTGGTCAGTATTTTTCCCGGCAGGTAATGCTGGTCAAGGCCAATCACTGAGTTTGGACTATATTCTCGATTTAAATGATGGCCCACTTGCTATTTGGAGTGGGGGACTTTCTATTTTCGGGGCAGTGCTTGGTGGTGCAATTGGTTTGGTCATTTACGCCCGGAATAACAAGTTGGAAATCTTTAAATGGGCGGACCGTGCCGTTCTAGGTCTACCGTTGGGTCAAGCTATTGGGCGCTGGGGCAATTTTGTAAACCAAGAATTGTATGGTAAGCCGAGCGATTTGCCGTGGGCAATCAAAATTGATCATCCGATTGCCCCCTATGACTCCGGTACAACCTTTCATCCTCTGTTTTTGTATGAATCGATCCTCAATATCGGGCTTTTAGTAGCATTGTATTACTTATATACGCGCAAACGCGAAGTCTTCCAGAAACTGGACTTTTTCTTGATCTATGTCGCCGGATATTCAACTTTTCGTTTCTTGCTGGAATTTATTCGCGTTGAGATTCCCTTGGTTAACGGAGTCAATGCCTCTCAAGCTACAACCGCCGTTGCGGGCTTAATTGCCATGTGGTTATTGATCTTGCGGCATTGGTTTAATCGTTTTGAAGGCGAACAATATCAACCCTTCGGCAAAAAACCACGTAAAAAGAAGGCCGCTAAGAAACAGGCAGAAACTGCCTCATAAAAATACACTCCATCTAGTACTCAAACCAACTCGGCAGATTATCTTTGCCGAGTTTTTGTTTTCTAAAACTTACGATCTTTCCGACTTTGACATTCAAACTGTATTCAAATTGACGCGTCCGCTATAATAAATAATAGAAAGTTTTTATTCCTGTTAACTTAAATTTCAAGGTTATTATGCGCCGGGAAAGAGTTGCCGACGATATTTATGTTTTTACCAGCGAGTTATATGCGCAGGTAACGGCTGGGGTGATTAACACGCCTCAGGGTGTTATTTTGATTGATACGATGGTCTATCCCGAAGAGATCAAGACGATCAAAAGATTTGTTGAAGATCGGCTCAACAATAAAGTTCGCTACATTATTAATACACACTATCATGCTGACCACACTTACGGAAATTGCTTTTTTGAGAGTGCGGTTATTATTAGTCATGCCTTGTGCTATGACCTCATGAATACCCGTGGGCGTGAAGGTTTGATAGCTACCCAGCAAAATTCAAGTCTATTTGATGAAATTACCATCATTCCGCCCCATGTCCTGTTTGATAAAAGTTCTTTAGAAGTTCGTTTAGGTAGCAAAACTCTTCTTTTACGCCATTCGCCAGGGCATAGCGCTGATTCAATAACGGTTCATGCGCGGGAAGATCGTGTTCTATTTGCCGGCGATACCCTGATGCCTGTCCCCTATTTTGTGGATGGGGATTATGATGATTTCATCGGTTCTTTGCATGCACTCAAGGGCGAAAGCTACGAGAATATTGTGCAAGGCCATGGAGAAATTATCCTACGGGGTGAGATTGACGGCAAAATAGATGAAGATTTGGCTTATCTTGCCGCTATTCGCGAGCATGTAAAACAGGCGCTCATTATGCCTAATCCTGAAGCTTATTTGCAGGAGTTGACGGTTGAAGAGTTTGGCAAAAATCGCATCATGCTAAATGGTGGCGTTGAACAACTCCATCAAAATAACTTAAGTGTTCTTTATGAACAAATGGCAAACACCAATAAAGCACGATAATTTGTTTAGTGCTAAACTTAGTTCTGGTATGTTCGATAGGCTGATTTAATGGGGAAGTAAATGACAGGACAAGAAAAAATCTTAAATAGGCGGTATCGGCTGGATCATCAACAAGGTTCAGGCGGTATGGCTGTTATTTACAAAGCTACTGATTTGGCTTTAGGGCGGATTGTAGCTGTTAAGATTCTGCGTCCTTCACTGACCAACGACCATTCATTTTTGGTGCGGTTTCGCCAAGAAGCACGTAATGTAGCCAATCTTTCTCATCCGAATATTGTTACTGTCCATGATGTCGGTCAGGACAATAACACACATTATATCGTGATGGAATATATTGATGGGGCAAATCTAAAAGATATTATTCGGGAAGAAGCGCCTCTTTCAATTTCCAAGGTTTTAGATCTTGGTATTCAGATTTGTGCAGGGGTGGGTTATGCCCATCGTGCCAAACTTGTCCATGCCGATGTAAAACCCCAAAATATCTTGGTCACCGAAAACAACAAAGTTAAAGTAACTGACTTTGGGATTGCGCAAGCACTGGCCGCGACTCAACCTCAAGAACGACAAAAAGTGGTCTGGGGTAGTCCGCATTATTTCTCACCGGAACAGGCGCAAGGCGAATATCCAACCCCCGCTTCGGATGTCTATTCATTAGGGATCGTTTTGTTTGAGATGTTGACAGGGCGCCTGCCTTTTGTCGGGTCTGATCAACAAGCTCTCGCCCTAGCGCATATTCGCGATGCACCGCCGCGTCTTTCCGAAATCAATCCGCAAATTCCAACGGATCTAGAACGTATTATTCTCAAATCTTTGTCCAAAGATCCGAATGCACGCCATCGGAGCGCGGATGTTTTGGGTCGTATTTTGATTGCCTATAAAGAAAAAGGGCATGACCCCACGGATGACCAAAACTCACCATCTGGCGGCAGTGCTCCTCAAACCCAAGAACGGATTAGTGCGCCAACGGCCCAACATCAACAATCACCGCAACAGGTTTCACCTGATTTGGCGACAGCGGCGAATCGCCCTGTCAATCAAATGGCTGGCAGTGTAGGTGTACCTGCGCCGGGTGTTCCCTATGCAGGACCTGAAGCGGCCACTTATGCGGGACCGGCCCCAACTCCAGCACCGGCTTATGATGGTGGTGTTCAAGCACCGCATTATCAAGATGATTATCCTGACCCACCCGATTTTATGTCCAGCCGAGGTTATCGGGCCTATGAACCCGATGCAATTGACTGGGTTACAATTTTCCTGGCATTTGTGGCGCTTTTAGCGGTACTTGGGGTGGCAATTATGTGGATATTTGTCTGGCAAGCCTATTTCGGCTAGAAAGCAACATAGTGTGATATTCCAATATCCCAGTGTCTCGACGCTGGGATATTTTTGTTTATAACAATATTTGGATTTATTTTAGACTATACATTGAACTCAAGTTCAGATTAATTTGTAACGTTTTTGAGATTGCTTCGTCTCACTTGTAGAGAAATACACAGGAATTAGGCTAAAGGAATTATTCGTGGATATTGTACATGAGGAAGAACATGTTATTTTGCAATCTGCGCAGGATGATCTGAATTATTTTGCGCCGATTTATAGTCGTTATTCAAAACGTATCTATGCCTATTGTCTATCGCGTCTGCACGTCGAAGCGGATGCGCAGGATATAACTAGTCAAGTTTTTGTGCAAGCAATGCTGAATATCCATCGTTTTCGCGGCGGGTCGGTCCGAGCTTGGCTTTTTAGCATTGCCCACAATCTGATTGTCGATCATTTTCGCAAAAATCGTCGCTTGGTTGATTTGGATACGCAAGAAATCTACGAATGGGATACCGAACCAATTGAGCGCATTATCCGCAGTGAAAATGAAGCGCTGTTACGTGAACTCATTCACCGCCTGCCGGCTGATAAACAAGACGTGCTTCTGCTTCGGTTTGTCGGGGGATTATCGGCTCGTGAAATTGGCGAAATTATTGATAAAAATGAAACCAATGTTCGGGTTGAAATCCATCGCATCCTCAAAACATTGCGCCACCAAGTCACTGAAATTGAACAGGGGTAGGGAAAATGGGACGGCCAAGTGAGATAAATGAAGCAATCATGTTAGATCAATATATAGAAGCCTTGCTGGATGATCCTGATGCCCCACGCCCAGCAAATCTAGACCCTGAATTAGCGCATCTAGCGCACAATATTATGTTGAGTCTCAATCAAAATGTCGAATATCCCATGCTTTTGGATATTTGGCAAGATTCGCTAGCTCAAGCCCAATATTTAGCGACAAAATCGGTAGCGCATACGAATGGCAACGGCCACCCTAAATATCAAGCTGAACCTACCTTGACTTCCTATGGCATGACGCAACGGCAGAAACCCCGTTGGCGGTCAAGTATGCTTATGAGTTCAGCGGGTATTGCCGCTATTTTATTGATGGTCGTGTTGATTGGCGTCTATCAATTTTTGCAAACGGATGATGAACCCATCCCTATTCAGTCTGCTCCCGAAAAAGTGACGGGAACAGTCATCAGTTCAATAACCTTCACACCGTTGGCTTCACTTGAAAGCACGAAAATACCGGATGGCCCAACGACGATTGTTTTGCCGGACAGTTTAACGTGTCAGGTTGGCGAGACTGTTAATTTTGATTTGGCCAATATTGGTCAAGCCGTTTCGGTGGTTTCGTCGGATATATTCAGCGCTTTTGTAAAATCGATTAACACCACCGCAGAGGATCAGGTACATGTTGAGGTTGAATGCTTGGATGAGGGCGAAATAGAGTTAATTGTCACGGTAGTTGAAGATCTCGAAAGTTTTTCGGAAACGATTGATTTGATAATTTTGGGCGAAGGGGAAGATGCGGTTGTTGTCACGGAGGAAAATCCAAGTCCGACGCGTACACCATCCCCCACGCGCTTTATCGGTGTTACATCCATCCCAAATACGGTGGCAACCAACACACCGGATACCGACGCCTACCCCGCCCCGGTGATTAATACGGTTTTACCGACGTCCTTTACATGTGGCGTTGGGGGTGAAATAGCGCTCGAATACACTTACACCTTCGCGGCAGGTGTTTATACCGCATCAAATTTAGCGAAAAACAATAATAATATTCGGGATCGTGTGGTCATCGCAGACGATGGCATCGGCGCATTAGTGATGGCCTGTGAAGTCCCCGGCACCACGATTGCGACACTTAATGTGTTTTATCCTGAATTTGGTATTCCGCCGGGCGAAACAAGTATTGCCACAAGCCATACCATGACGATTACTGTTTTGCAAGCAACGGCTACACCAACGACACCTGATCCAAACTATCCTGTTCCCCTCTATGACAGTGTACCCGACAGCCTCACTTGCACAGCGGGGCAAAGTCAACGCGTGGATATTACGTTTAGTGCGAATCCAGAAGCGGGACCCGGCACATTATGGTTTAGTGTCTCAACAAGTAATAGCTTGATTGTCACTGCGCATGGCACATCTTCCAATCAAGTCGATAGTGGCTTCTTCTCGTATGATTGTCATGATGTAGGTTTAGCCAATATTACGCTTCAACTTTATCGCTTGGTGGACAGTGGTGATCCCACCAAAGCGGCCTATCTGAATATTCCAGTGACGGTAAACAACACAGCCACGGAAACGCCTGATCCCAATTATCCGGTACCTAGCTTTACTTTTCCACCCAGTGGAGTAAGTTGCCAACCGAATACAGTCATTCAAATTCCATTTACCTATGAACCGAATCCAACGCTTGGTGGTCCAGTGACATCCTTTGCGAGTGCAAGTTCAACGAACCAGAATATTCTGATCCAAGACCTCGTCCACGGCACGAATACCTCATCGGTGTATCTGCAATGCAAAACGGTGGGTACCGGAACCGTAACGCTCTATATCTATCGCGAGGGGGATATAAGTTTTACGGATATGCAAGCGGGGAATTGGTCAAAAGCGGCAACACATCAATTTACCGTGAGTGTGGCTAATCCAACGCCTACACCGACTCCCACCGCTACATTTACGCCAATTGCGACCCCGACCCCATAGCTAAACAAAATGGGATGCGTTCAATTGAGCGCATCCCTTATTCAAAAATCCCTCACATTGGATAATTTCTGCAAGGGATTTAATTTATTGATCAAAATGTTTTAGTTGATAGCCGCGATTTAGGTATGCTTAGACATTCTCATTACCAAGATAATATTTCACACTTTCGGTTATCTCGGCGAGTACATCATCTGGCGCGGTGATGTAATTGGGTATGCCTTTTTCGAGAAAATCTGCCATCGATTGCGTATTTGAATCCACCGAACAAAATTCAGCGAGTTCAAGTTGCCACTCGATAATATTTTTGCGCAGATCAAGACCTGCGCCGCGCGTTGACATACCGTCCTGCCACATCCATACTGTTGGAATTTTCTTCGCCATAGATTAATTCCTAAGCATCCGGTTCGGCAACTTTGACCAGAATATTATCCAGTTCTGCGCGCAATTGTTTGGCCGTGTTTGTCATTTCGCCAAGATTTTCAGATTGTTCTTGATATCGTTTGACCAAGACCTCAATTTGACTGAACACTGGAGCCAAAATTTGTTGACCGTATTGCAATAAGCGCGTACGTTCGCGATCGGTCATTTCAACCAAAGATTGCCGATAACTTTCGCGCAACGATTGAATGCGATCTTCCAATTCTTTGTTGGCATCGCGCCGCAATTTTTGGCCATACATTAAAACGCCAGCCGTGCCACCGACAGCAAGTATGGGACCTGCAATCACCGCACCAATTACACCGACGGCGGATGCGGTAACTGGTCCCGCGACAGCAACGCCCGCGACAATGGCTAAAACGCCTGCAATTAAACCAACTAAACTGGTCGTAAAACCGCGCATATTCGTGGCAAAATTCTCACGCAAGCTTTCGGCCAAATTATGTTCGGTGTATGTCTTGAGTTCTTTGTCAGCAATCGCAATCGCTTCTTGCAGGGCCACCCGTTGTTCAGCATAACTGCCGGCATCGGGTTTACCCACTTCTTGTTCCATCAGCGCTTCAAGCTTATTGAGTCGTTCAATAATATTCCGCCAATAACGCCGACTGCTATCAACAACCGCGCCGACATAATTTTCGGAAATATCAGCAATTTGATTGAGTGAAGTACTCACGACTTCTTTTTCAAATTTTGTCCGAATTTCGTCTTTATCCGGCGCGCGTAAACCTGCTCCCAGCGTCAAATTTTTACTGACGAAGGTCCGGCCCCGTACTAAGAGACTATCAAACACGCGATCCAGTTCACTCATGGTCGTATCGAGTTGTTTAGAGAGGCTGTCTGCTTGCGCAGTGAGTTCGGTTTGCAATTGCTCAACATAACTACGATCTGCCCCGACCAGATTCAAGCGTTCATCCAAATGCGTCGTGTATGATTTAAGCATACTGTCAGCAAAATCGAGTTGAGCGGTCAGTTTTTGCTTGGCCGGTGGCACGCGCTCAAAGGTTTGGCGCAAATGTTCGCGTACCGCATCCATATTGCCATCATCGCTGGACCCACTACGGAACAAACCACCTTTGCGTTCGGCTTTCAGTGCGTTTTTGGCGGAAACGGTAAACAGCGGCGGCTCAAAATTGAGTAATTCGGAAACTTGTTGCTTCACAAAACCCACCACTTCTTTTTGTTCCTTGGTTTCAAGCAAGTCAATTTGGTTGATGACAATAATAATCTTCTTGCCATAATTCCGCGCCATTTCCATATACATGCGCTCGGTTTGCGCAAATGCTTTCTTGGCCGAGATCAAGAAAATAACCAAGTCACTGCGACTGAGGAAATCTTTAGCAATTTTCTCATGCTTGGCAAAAACTGAACCTGTTCCGGGAGTATCAACAATCACTACTCCCGGACTCCCTGTATTGGGATGGGTCCATTCGCGCACCGCATCACTTTCGCGCACAGCGGGCACACGTGATTTTTTATCGCCGTACCGAATTAATTCAATTGCTTCAGTCGTGGGTGTAATCCCCATTGGCAGGAGTTCATCACCCACCAAGGCATTGGTAAAGGTTGATTTACCCGCATTAAATTCACCAACAATAACCACCATAAAGAACATATCGCGTAAATCATTGGCATTTTGCAGAATACGTTGACGATCTTTTTCGGTTTCATCACCAAGTTTCGTCGCGAGTTCAGCTAGTTCGAGCAAAAGCTTGACTTCCCGCTCCCGAATATCGGCAATTGGACCTTCTAATACAATATTTGACATTGCCTGTGTCCCTGTTCCTTATGCTTTGAGTAACGCAGATAGACTGTGTTGGATGTTGGTAATCTTCTGGTCGTGTTGTTCAAGTTCTGACTTGAGATCATTATTCAGTTCGGCTTGAGTTTCGACCATCCGGGTAAAGGGGGCCACGACATCCCGTCGCAATTGGGTCCCATATTCAATTTGTTGTTGAGTGGCGCGGTTGAGTTTCTCATTATATTGCTTTTCGAGATCACGCATCCGTTGGCGATAGGCACGTTTCAGCATCGCCCCGCGCATTGGGAAGAAAGCTAAACCAATCATGGCGAGTACCCATAAGAATAAGATCACGATGATCATATTAATGCTTGTCGCAATCTCGCCACTGCCGACTAAAACTGCCATCAAAATGACCAGAACTTCCCAAACCGCGGCCAACATCATTGTAGATCGTAACGCACGATCAATGCGTTTGGTTTCAAATTGATTGGCTGATTTCATATAATCATCTAAATCATTGCGGATCTCGCGCAGAGGTTTACGATCATAAGACATGGGGGTTTGCACCTTGCCAATGACTTTATTTTGCAAATTGAGCGGCAATTCTTTTTGGTGCGTGGTTGCATAATCAACCAGCCCATCAATGTCTTCTAAATCACGGCCTTCGAGGGTGGGCCCAAATTTATTGGTGATTTCAGGGATACGTTGCAATGCTTCACGCACTTTATGATCATCAAAGGCTTCTTGGGCTTTGGTTTGTTTACGGAAACGGCGGAAAAATGCACCAATTCCGATGATTTCTGTTAACCCGCCAATAGATTGCCCTACCGCGCGGGAGAATTGGAAGAGTTCATCAATCGCCTCTTCGCCGCCATCAATGGCTTGTTGCCACTCACTATCCAAATCATTTTGTAATTTGTCAATCACTTTACGGCGATCTTTTTCAGATGCTTCAACTTGGGCATTAATATTATCCACCGTCTTGCGATGAGTACTCAAGGCCGCTTGCGACTCGCGGACATGCTTCAAGGCATCCCGTGTGGCATTTTGGGCAATCAGTAATGGTGTTTCAAGCTTTTGGCGGACGCGTTCGGCATCATCCAATGTTTCGTCCAGATATTCTTCAATATCGGCGAAGCCGCTTTCGTCCCAAATAATTTCGTCACGCGGCTCCATTTGATAAGCTTTGAGAGCTTGTTTCGCTGAGACCAACCAAATCGTGGGTTCAATGCCCAAATGTAAGCGGGATTGATCTTCGACAAATTCACGGACGACACCACGATCAGCTTCTTCAAGTACGTCAATCTGATTGACGACAATAATCATGCGCTTGCCATAGCCGCGCAATTCTTTCATAAATTCAAGATTGCTGGCGGTCAAAACTTGGGTCGCAATCATCACCAAAAGCACAATATCGGCTCGATGCAAGAATTTAAGTGTTAATTCATCATGTCGTTCAAATACTGATTCTAAACCCGGTGTATCGACTAAGCTTAAGCCCTGTAATAATTCAGATGGATAGAAAACCGTACTGACTTCACCGGTCCGCGTTTTTTGGGTGGTTGGGCCATAGCGCAAAATTGCAATATGATCAGTGGTCGGAATTGGCCCTACATTGAGAATTGCATCCCCCAAAAGGGCATTAATCATGCTTGATTTACCCGCACTGAAAGGACCAACCATCGTTAAGAGAAATGGATGATCGGCATGGAAAATCGCATCACGCACCTGATCGAGTTGCGTTTCTGGCAATTCATCAACATGTGTTAAGGTTTCCAACAAACTATTGAATTCTTCATATTGTTCGCGGCGTAAATCAGCATAATTAGCCAAGCGGCGTGCTTCTTTACGACGGACGCGGCGTGATTTAGGAGATGTCTTGGGCGCGGGTTCCGGTTCGGCCTCAACCTCAATAGATTCTTCGACAACTTCAGCCGCAGTTTCCATAATATTCATGGGTTCAATAGTGATCTGGCTGTCTGCAACGGGTTCTTCAAGCTCAGGTTCTATTTCTGTTTGCGACTCGGCAGATAAATCTTCAGCCTCCGTTTCAGCTTCATCTAAAGATGTTACAGACTCATCGACGGCGGGTGTCTCCTCCGTTAATGGCTCAACTTTTTCAGCGGCCATTATCCCTTCGGTTGGCGGTGTCTCTTGTGCATCAGACCCTAGATCGGCTTCCGTTGCTGACACATTATTTTCTTCTGGCAAAGATTGTTCGTCTGTTGACACGATAATTCTCGCTTTACAGCTCTCTTGAATATCTATGGAATCATATCATGCTATGGCTAAATGGTACAATATAAAAGCCCGTTAGAAACTGAGAAAGCGTTGGTTTTGGAAAAACGCACAACCCGCGTTTGCCCTGCGGATCTTGAAAAAATTGACCTATCTCATGTATAAGTAATGGTGGAAAATTGGTAGATATTAATGGTGTATAGTGATGAAATTACGACGTAGCTTGCTATTTGGCCTAATCTTTGTTCTCTTGGTGGTAAGTTATGGATTTATCTGGGTTCCATCTGGGCAAACCGCGCCCCGCTCTTATTCTGGTGATTATGATTTTGCACCGCAACGTCGGACCCCTACCCCAACGCTTATACCCCACCTCAATTCAATTCTCGCGCCGTATACTATTGAAGGTTTACGGGCGCGCACTTATCCCGGTGGTGAAATTGAAATTGTACAGGTGGTGGAAAGCTTTGATCGGTTTACCCGCTATATTATTCAATATCCCAGTGATGGCTTAATCATTCAGGCGAGTATGCATGTCCCGAAAGGGATTGGTCCATTTCCTGTGATTATTATGAATCACGGGTATGTGCGCCGTTCGGAATATTTTCCCGGCGCGGGCACGTATGCCGCGGCAGATTATTTTGCGGAACATGGTTATGTCACAATTGCGCCAGATTACCGAAGTTGGGGCGATTCGGATACGGGTTTAAGTATTTTTCATGCAGGCCTTGTGGCCGATGTCATGAATTTGCTGAGTTCACTGCCCACGTTGGAATTTGTAGACCCCAATCGGGTTGGCATGTGGGGGCATAGTATGGGCGGTGGCATCACCACCAAAATTTTGACTATTGATGATAGTCGAGTTAAAGCGGCGGTGTTGTATGCTTCGAACAGCAGTAATGATGCGGATTTGATTGATGAATTTGGCATTGCCTGCATACCTGACCATCGTCAACGACCATGCAATGGCGGTGAAGTTATTCCGCGTGACTTACCTGAAGAAATGTTAGATGCTTATTTAGCCGCGACTGAAGACACCGAAATTCTATACTATGTTGCGCCCTATAACTATTTAGATTACATCCGCACGCCGATTCAAATTCATATTGGCACTGCTGATGATACCACCCCGCCGTGGTGGTCGGTGAGCTTGCACCAAGCTTTGCAAAAAGCGGGCAAAACGGTTGATTTCTTTAGCTATGAGGGCCAAGGTCATCTTTTTATTGGGGACGATTGGGAAACTTTCTTACTGCGAAACCTGTTGTTCTTCGATTCGTATTTGCGGTAGATCTTCGAATCAAAACGGGGATATGTTATCACTCACATATCCCCGCCGTTTTACTTAACTTCGATTAGCCTTGTTCAGCCAAGGTTGCAAGCCGTTCGTTGATGGTGGACAAACTTGCTTCTAAATCAGCGAGTTTATCGCGTTCTTTCTGAACAACATCTGGATTAGCGCGACTGACGAAATTTTCATTCGCCAACAATTTTTGCGATTTGCTGACCAATTGTTCAACCTCAGCTAATTCCTTGGTCAAACGTTCTTTTTCAGCGCTGAAATCAATCATACCGGCCAAGGGCAGATACATCGTGGCATCACCCGCGACAATTGTCGCGACCTGATCAGGCGTCCCTGCGCCTGCTTCAAGCGTTTCAATGCTTTCAATATTGCACAACCGCCCGAAAACATAGGTTTGTTCGGCGATTAAGCCTTGCGCTGAACCGGCGGCGACGAGTGCGGTAATACGCTTACCCGGTTCAACATCGTATTCATTGCGCGTGTTGCGAATACCAACAACCAATTCGCGCAAGGTTTCCATATCCGCTTCGGCTTTATCATCAATGAAGGTTTCATTGGCTTGTGGCCATTGCGCGACCATCAAACTTTCACCTTCATGCGGAATAGCTTGCCAAATTTCTTCGGTGATGAACGGCATGTACGGATGCAATAGCCGCAAACAAGTGTCCAGAATATAGCTTAGGACGGCCCGTGTTTGTGATTTTTGTTCCGCTGTACCATCGTACAAACCATGCTTACTGATTTCGACATAATAGTCTGCCCATTCATCCCAAACGAAGCTCAGAATTTGGCGACCCGCTTCCCCATATTGGAAGCTTTCGAGGAGACGGTCAACACGTTGGATAAGTTTGGTCAACCGACTCAAAATCCAACGATCGGCTAAATTCAAACCTGTTGCGCTCGGCGCACCCATTGGTTCTTCGCCAGCGAGATTGCTCAAGATAAAGCGTGAAATTTGCCAGATCTTATTGCCAAAATTCCGACTGTGTTCAATCCGACCCATAGCCAGATTCATATCATTGCCCGGACTTGAACCCGTCAACAAGGTGAATCGCAAGGCATCTGCGCCGTATTCGTCCACAATTTCAATCGGGTCAATTACGTTCCCGATGGTCTTACTCATCTTGCGGCCCTTCTCATCTCTGACAAGGCCATGCAGATAAACCGTATGGAACGGTGGCGTATCGGTAAACCATAAACCCATCATAATCATCCGGGCTACCCAGAAGAACAGGATGTCATAACCCGTTTCCATAATGGCGGTGGGATAGTAACGCGCCAAATCGGGTGTTTCATCCGGCCAACCGAGCGTACTAAATGGCCACAATCCGCTACTAAACCATGTATCCAACACGTCTTCATCTTGAATCCATTGGCCGCTATCATCCGGCGGACTGTCATCCCGACTCACATAGATTTCGCCTGTTTCCGCATGGGTCCAAGCTGGGATGCGATGTCCCCACCATAATTGGCGGCTAATGCACCAGTCTTCGATATTTTCGAGCCAGTGGAAATACACTTTCTCGAAGTGTTCGGGCACAATCTTAATATCACCGTTGCGAACGGCTTCAATGGCTTTATCAGCCAAGGGTTGAATTTTCACGAACCATTGTTCGGAAATGAGCGGCTCAATGATTTCACCCCCGCGTTGACTCACCGGAACAGTCATGGCATGCGGTTTAACTTCATCGGTTATGCCGGCGGCTTCCATATCTGCCCATAATTTCTTGCGCGCTTCAAAGCGTTCCAAACCAGCATATTGCCCCGCATTTTCATTCAATGTCGCATCGCGGTTCATGATATTGATGATTTCAAGCTCATGGCGTTGGCCAATTTCATAGTCGTTGAAATCGTGACCCGGTGTAATCTTGAGTGCACCGGTCCCAAATTCCAGATCAACATAATCGTCCGCAATAATCGGAATTGGACGATTGAGCATGGGCACATAAGCAGTCTTACCAATTAAGTGTTGGTACCTCTTATCGTCAGGATGAACACAAACCGCGGTATCACCCAAAATGGTTTCGGGACGAGTCGTTGCCACCGGAATTTCGTCGCCACCTTCAACAGGATAGCGGAAGTAATAGAGCTTACCGTCGATATCTTTGTTCTCAACTTCAAGATCACTGACGGCGGTTTGCAGACCGGGTGACCAGTTGATCAAACGGGTGCCCTTATAGATCAGCCCATCTTCCCAAAGACGAACAAAGGCTTCACGTACGGATTTAGACAAGCCTTCATCTAAGGTAAAACGTTCACGATCCCAATCACAAGAAGCCCCTAAACGACGCAGTTGCAATTGAATGCGACCACCATACTTGGCTTTCCATTCCCATGTCCGCCGTAAAAATTCTTCGCGCCCAACTTCTTTACGGCTGGTGCCTTCGCTGATAAGCAGTTTTTCAACTTGCAGTTGCGTAGCAATCCCCGCATGGTCACTCCCCGGAACCCAGAGTGCATTTTTGCCACTCATCCGGGCGTGACGAATCATCAAATCTTCGAGGCTAACGAACATCGCATGCCCGTTATGAAGTGCCCCGGTAACATTGGGTGGTGGAATACTAATCGTGAATGATTCAGCATCAGAATCATCATCGGGCTTAAAATAGCCGGATTCTGCCCACCAGTCATAGAGGCGGATTTCCGCTTCGTTAAAATTGAAGTTTTTGCTGAGTTCTTTGGTCATGTGTGTGACTATTTCCTTTGCTTAGTCTAATATTTCCCTATCTCAAAATTCGATTTGAAGGCAAAACGCAAGCGCGTTGAACAGTGATATTTGCCTGTACGACAGGCGGGTCATCGACAATTGACATATGCGCCTCACCTCCTTTCATTGAGTTATCCTCGGCGCTACTTTGTTTTTAATCCGGCTTGGTCGCAATCATGACAAGTTCTAGCCGGTCGCGGATGATTTCAATATTTTCAAAGCCTGCTTCGAGTAGAACCACTTGCACTTCAGCGGCAGTCAAAGCGCGATACACTACAGGCCGTTTTTGCGTTTTGTACTCATTGCCACGTCCTTTGACGATGAAATGATTAACGGTGACAGTCAGCGGTGGACCATCATCCCAATCCCATTTATCAAAGGTGATGATTTCTGGCTCATTATCCGCCAAATCTTCATCATGAATTCTCCCCGGCATAAAACGCGGGCGATCTTCCAAAAACGGGTCGAAGTCCATCATGCCAATCAGTACTGTGCCACCGGGACGCAACAAATCGAAAAAGATTTGGAGCGCGGTTTCAATCTCATGATCGGTAATCAGATGCGGAAAGGCACTGCCTTTGGTCACAATAGCATCAAATTCTGGTGCGACGTGTTCGGGCAAACTCAGAAAATCGGTTTGCAGAAACTTAATTTGCTCACGCACTTCATATTCATGCGCATGGCGTTGAGCCCGCACAAGCATCCCATCACTTGGATCAGCGGCAGTCACATCATAGCCTAATTGCGCGAGGGCAATGGACTGTGTTCCGGGTCCGCACGATGCATCTAGAACCCGATGAATATCTCTATCCCGAAACCAACGCCGCAACTGCAAACCTTCGCGCTCTAACGTCGTTTCCCAATCCCGAAAAAGCAAATGATAATCTTCGGCCAGAAGATCGTAAAAATCGCGCGTATCGTTTAGATTTGAATCACTCATACCACCCCATTCTTAGCAACAAAAAAAGCCCTCTCGTCGCTAAGGACGAAAGGACTTTAACTTTCGCGGTACCACCTTAGTTCCTTGCCTAGAAAACTCTGAACATAGGCAAGACACTCAATTTCGCGTTAACGGGCGAATCCCGAATAAACCTACTCGTAATTTCAGTTTATTAGCTCCGGAGCGACCTTCGGTGTTAGACAAGGTGTTGTTTTCAGCCAATGACAACACTCTCTAAAACTTGTGGAAAAACACCTACTCCTCTCCATCTTAGCTGGTGAGTTGTATTGGGCACATTATAAACCAGACTATTCTGAATGTCTAATGTGCATTCTGTCTAAAAATGGTTTAAGCCGAATTTGCAATATACTACAGTGCCCATTCAACTAAATGCCAGAATTGCGTTACCGTAAATGTTACGGCAAAACCCATACCTAACGGAAGCAAGGCGGCGATGGCTGTCCATTTCCAATTGTTAGTCTCTTTGTAAATGGTGTAAATCGTCGTGCTACATGGATTGTGAATCAAGCTAAATAGCATTAGATTAACGGCTGTGAGTAGGGTCCACCCTCCATTTTCAAAGAGGCGCATCGTCCCCTCATCGGAAAGTTCGAAAATGACTCCGCGTCCCGCGTCAGCGCTGGTGTTCCCAAAAAGCAAGACCGTTAACATTAAGACCGTCGGAATGACAATTTCATTGGCGGGAATAGCGATAATATACGCCACTAAAATCACACCATTGAGACCCATCAGAATGGCTACAGGGTCAAGGAAATTAACGAGATACTCCGCTACACTCGTGCTGTTAATCTCTACATTGGCGGTCAACCAAATAACTGCTCCGGCTGGGGCCGCAAAGACAAGTGCGCGCCACAACACAAAAAGTGTCCGGTCAATCAACGAGGTGTAAATAATTTGCCCGATACGAGGAGGGCGATAAGGCGGCAATTCTAAGCTGAACGTTGAGACCTCGCCGCGTAAAATGGTACGGGATAGCGCAAATGACGTGGCAAAAGTTAGCAATACGCCTAAAACAGCAATCCCAACTACGGCTAGCGCGGAAATAAATCCGGCTAAATAAGCTGGCGCTAAACTGCCAATGAACAGCGATGCAATCAAAATCTGCGTGGGCCACCGTCCATTACACAACGCAAAATTATTGGTCAGAATGGCAATCAACCGTTCACGTGGGCTATCAATGACGCGGGTGGCGACAACCCCTGCCGCATTACAACCAAAGCCCATCATCATACTCAACGACTGCTTGCCATGGGCGCCAGCTTTACGGTAAGCATTATCCAGATTAAAAGCAACACGCGGCAGATAGCCAAAATCTTCCAACAACGTAAACAACGGGAAGAAGATCGCCATCGGTGGCAACATCACACTCACCACCCATGCGGTTGACATGTACACACCATCAATCAATAAACCGTCTAACCACCACGGTAAACCAATGGTGGACGAAATATCCTTCAAAAACGGATGGCCGTGATCGAGTAAAATAATCGCCAACCATTGCGACGGAATATTGGCCCCCGAAATGGTAATCCAGAAGACGATGGTGAAGAGCAAAATCATCAATGGGAAACCCCAAACGCGGCTCGTCACAATTCGGTCAATGGTTCGATCCAAATCAAAGCGGGGTGTTTCATCCGGATAAGTTACGGCGCGATTGGTTAAGCGACTCGCTTCGGCATAAATATCATCCATCAATTGTTCATGGAAGTTGAGATCGACTTGCCAGCGCAATTGTTCCGCATTTTTGATCAGATTTTGAATCTCAGCAGAGGCATCTGTCATGCTTGCACCGCCTTAACCATTTCGGTCATCCGCAGACTTTCCGTTTCCACATTGCGTCGTAAATTACCCAATTCACCCGTTTGCAATGCTTCAATAATCCGCTGATCACCATCGAGCAACCGCAGAGCCACCCAACGCACATTTGGCAAATCAGGATACATTGCCTGAATTTGATCACTCAATTGCTTGATCGCTTGTTCCAATTCTTTGGAACGTGCTGGGAAACGATGCGGACGACAGGCAATTTCTCCGGTCGCGACCCCATGAATGGCGGCCAGTAATTCTGGAACGCCCTCATTTTGACGAGCGGCAGTGGGCACCACCGGAACGCCCAAGTCGCGTGATAAACGACGATGATCAATATCCAAATGATGACGGCGTGCTTCATCCATTAAATTCAAGCAAATCACCACTTGCGGCGTAATTTCCAATACTTGTAATGCCAAGTTGAGATTCCGCTCCAAACGAGTAGCATCCACCACCACCAAAGTTACATCGGGTTGACCAAACAAGATAAAATCACGCGCAACTTCTTCATCAACACTCGTGGCTAACAAGGAATAGGTACCTGGCAAGTCAACAATCTTGAACCGTGCATCGGCATAGACAAAACCACCTTCAGCGCGGGTAACCGTTTTGCCCGGCCAATTGCCAGTATGTTGATGTAAACCCGTGAGTCCATTAAACACCGTGCTTTTTCCGGTATTCGGATTGCCCGCAAGAGCAACCACATAGTCCCAATCGGTCATATCTACGCCCAGTTTTTGCAAATTGGCCGCGTTATGCACCGGACAGGTGGTACAGGCCGAGGCATTTGGCAGGATGGGTGGTAGAGGTTTGTGTTGTTCAGAATTATTTGACATTAGCTTATCCGTTTGACTGTTATCCAATTAGCTTGTTGATGGCGCAACGCAATTAAAGCACCGCGTACTCGATAGGCTTTCGGGTCACCGCTGGGACTCAAAAATTCAGCGGTAATGACTGTGCCCGGTAAAATTCCTAAATCTAGTAAACGGCGACGTTCATTGCTCCGGCAGGCATAAGAAATATTGATGACTTCGCAAGATTCCCCAAGATCAAGTTCGCTCAAAGGGAATACATCCGCGCCCTCTGGCCACATCCCATTTTGACTAGGGACCACTACAATTGCTTCAGCCAATTGGTTATGAATAATATGTGGTCTGCCATCAACCAATACTTCAAACCCGTCCGGAAGTTGTTGGGTAATCAAAATTTTGCATCCGCTGGCAATATTCCGTTTCACGAGTTCGGCATAGCGTTCTGGCGGTTCGTCTGCTACATGAATAACCTTATGCAGTTGATTCGCCGGAATCTGCGACAACAATTGTCCTTCAACGCGGTCAATCTCACCGGTGGCTGTCGGAATCGGGTCACCATGTGGATCATACCGTGGATAACCTAAACTCTTTTCCAGTTCGAGCAATTCGGCTGAATTGAGTTGATGTTCTTTTTGTTCAGCGTGCTGATGCCAGCGATGTGCCGCATAGCCTGTAAAACGCGCCAGATAGGTTTCCCAGAGCCGATGCGCTCGCAAAAGTTGGATGGCATGTTGTTTGCC
The DNA here is from genome assembly GCA_050303635.1 of Anaerolineae bacterium. Lineage (GTDB taxonomy): Bacteria > Chloroflexota > Anaerolineae > Aggregatilineales > J027 > JAKEEQ01. The sequence continues at coordinate 3,029 of JBNLCD010000008.1, read as the reverse complement.
CGCTGGTGTGAGATGAATTTCTTCATCCTCAAGATGAACATCACCTTGTTCGACCATGTGGGTGACGAGCGGCGTGATGCGCGTAACAGGCTGACCCAACCGTTGGGCCAAGTTGTCTACATTCGGGCAACTTCCGGCAATTTCACATTGTAAGATGCTCTTCAAGGCATCTTCTTTGAGTTTCGCTTGATGTCTCTTTTTGTTGAGACTCTTATAGAATGTTTGGATAGGGTTTTTCATAAACTTCGGCCAGTCTAAAAACTTATTTAGGCTTATCATAAAACTTTATCTTGAAGCTGTCAAATGACAGTTAACCCCATTTCGATGTGAGAAGAGTCATGGTACTCATGTTTACTAGAACAATTTAAAATCTATTTTGTAACGTTTTCCACAGGGTTGTGTCTTTAGAAGTGATGACGGACGTAATCAGCCATGTGGAGTGATGCAATTGATCAATCTACTGCAACAGGACAGTCTTAATGTGGTGCACGAACGAGATGATGCACTCTTAATGAAAGCCGCGAAGGTCGATGTGAATGCCTTTGCTCCGATTTATGAGCGCTATTGCCAACGCATTTTTCGCTATTGCTATCGACGGGTTGGGCATCGGCAAGATGCTGAAGACCTGACAAGCTATATTTTCACGCAAGCTCTTCGACATGTGAAATCATTTCGGGGTGGGTCGGTGGCGGCTTGGCTATTTCAAATAGCCCGTAATGCCATCATCAATTTTCGGCGTGATCAAAAACTCAGTAGTAATCTCGACACCCATCAAGAATGGCTGGCTGATCAACATCCACTTCCCCTCGATCAGGTTATTTTGCAAGAGGAACAGGCCATCCTAGGTAAAGCCCTTTTGTATCTGACTGATTATCAACGCGATTTATTGGCATTAAAGCTGGCCGGCGGCCTTTCTGCTGAAGAAATTGCGGAAACTGTAGGTAAAAGTAGTGGCGCAGTGCGCGTAGATATACACCGCGCAATTAAACAATTGCGCGAATGGTATCAACACGAGGAGTAGTCATGAATAACGAAAAGAAACAAGCAGAATTACTTGATCGCTACTTCGATATGCTGTTACAAAATCCCTCAGCGCAACCGCCTGTTGGTTTAGATGCTGAAACAGCCGAAATGGCGCGCCATCTCGCTGGTGTTGAGCACTCAAGTCTGTCATTAACTGCAACAGAGAAATCTCGTATTTGGCAAGAAACAACTGCCAATCAGATGCCAATTCATCTGAACACCCAACGGAGACACAACTTGATGTTTAATCCAAAAACAATAACACGACCCGTAATTGTACCCACCCGTCGCTTTTCCTGGTTGGCGGTCGTTGCGGTAATCAGTCTACTTATTTTAGGTGGCCTATTCTTATCCGCCATCCAATTGAATGACAATGGAATTGGGGTTGAACCTAACAATGCCAATAGTGGCAATTTTGGTGGAGAAACAGCCACCAGTTCACCCGCTGACATTTCCTCGTGGGATGGCCATACCCGTGTTAATATCTTGGTGATGGGTGTTGATAATCGCCCCGGTGAACCTTGGAACTGCCGCACCGATACCATGATGATTGTGAGCCTTGATCCAACTGCCAAAACAATAGCTCTTTTAAGTATCCCACGGGATGCTTATGTTGAAGTGCCTGATCATGGCCTCCAACGTATCAATACGGCTTGTGTCTTGGGAGAATTGGATTCTCCGAATAATGGTCCGCGCTTAGCCATGCAAACCATACAATTTAACCTCGGTATTCCGGTCAATGAGTATCTCGTTGTCGATTTCACCGCATTTACCCGTTTAATTGATCAAATTGGCGGCATTGATATCAATGTTGAAACGTCAATTGATGATCCGCAGTATCCCGATATGTATTATGGATACGAACCCTTCCAGCTTGAAACAGGCTTACAACATTTAGATGGGGCAACGGCCTTGAAATATGTCCGTACCCGCCATGGAAGTGATGATTTTGCTCGCCAAAAACGCCAACAATCAGTTATTGCCGCCTTGCATGGGCAAATTCTTAGCACAAAAAACATAGATAATCTTATTCTGCAAGCACCGGGTATTTGGGCTGATCTAGATGACAACATCAAAACCAGTCTCAAATTGGAACAAATTTTGCAGTTAGCCATGCTTGCCGCTGATGTTGACTATGCAAGTATAAACGGCTATATCTTGGATATGGCCTATATGGAGCCATACACTACAGAAGAAGGTTCATCTGTCTTAGTCTTGGAGCGTGCTAAAGCGGCTGAGTTTTTAGCAGGTATTTTCGGTCAAATAGATACGAACACGGATGACCCGCTTCAAGTCAATGCCGGTGGAACGCCGACATTGACGCTAACACCGAGTGTAACGAGTACTTCAACGCCGACATCTTCAGTTACAAACACCTCAACTCCGTTCCCAACCCATACGGCCTCGGCGACTTCGACAGTCACACCGACCGTGGATTCTCAAAGTACGATTGACACTGAAATGACCAATACGGCGGTGGCGATCACACCGACATTTACGCCATCTGTCACGGCCACTGCGACACCAACGATCAATGCAACGGCTACCGCCGATGCCGCGCTAACCAGTACGGCCGCCTCAATTATGGCAACTTATTCAGCCGACATGACAGCAACCTTTGAAGAACAACTAGAGGTTGTCGATTTGAATTACGGCGACACTATAAATATCGCCTATCCGGTAGATATTGCGGACCAATTCTATGCGTTTGAAGGTCATCAGGGCGATATCATTTCACTCGCCACTGCTGGAGATTTTGATACTATTTTGGTGCTCAGTCAGCCAGATGGTTTGATTGTGGCGAGCGATGACGATAGCGGTGAAGTTTTGAATGCGGAATTGTATCATGTTCAGCTTCCAGTCGACGGTACCTATCGCGTGCGTGTGCAAGCTCGTGAAAACACTGCAACCCTGCAACTGAACAACTTTGAACTTAGCCTGACCCAGATTTCACCATTAGCGCTCGAAGCAGGCGTCGAGCTTCAAATGAGTTTCACGCCTAAGCA
>JBNLCD010000007.1:0-30506 GCA_050303635.1 Anaerolineae bacterium | reverse complement strand
ACGTTAAACAATTGCTAAGGCTTGTTCCAAATCGGCAATAATATCGGCGGGGTTTTCGGCACCCACACTTAATCGGACGAGATTAGCCGGAATACCTGCCAAATCACGTCCAGCATCGCCTTGTTGTTGATGGGTGGAAATCATTGGAATGGTGGCTACACTCTTGATACGACCTAAATCTGTCGCTCGCCAGATCATTTCCAAGCGGTCAAATACATTACGGGTATTTTCGGCACTACCCTTTACACAGAAGCTCATCAGATGACCAAAGCGATATTCATGGTCACTATCAACCAACTTCATGTAGCGCTTCGCCAGTGCATAACCGGGCGTATGGGCTAAGCCCGGATATGCCACATCTTCAATAGCAGGATGCTCCATCAGGAATTGGGCGACTTGCATGGTGTTTTGGCTCATGATATCCATTTTACTGCGAAGTGTCCGCAAGTCATTCAAAATCATGAGCGCATTAAATGGACTGAGGGCAGGGCCATGATCACGAAAAGGCAATAATTTAACATACATGGCGAAATTTTCGCGCATTTCAGCAGGACCAATCCGGCTCGGAATACCATGTTTGGCAATTACTGCTCCGGCAATGGCAAAACCACTACTTGCCATACTCTTGCTAACTGAGTGTACAATGATATCTGCCCCATGTAAAAGTGGGCGCATGAGGGCAGGTGTGGCAACCGTAGCGTCAACAATAAGGGGGATTTCATATTGGTGAGCGAGGTATGCCACACCACTCACATCAAACACCGCCAAACCCGGATTGCTTGGCATTTCCCCATAAACAAAGCGCGTATTTTCATCAATCTTAGTTTGCCATTCAGCCAAATCAAGCGGGTTACGCACCCAGCGAACTTCAACGCCGCGTTCTTCTCCATAACGTTTATCAAACAACATGAACGTGCCGCCATAACATTTAGCGCTGACGACAATATTCATAGGTTCACCAGTTTCTTCGAGGAATGGGTTCGTCGCCATAAAAATTGCCGACATCCCCGAACTGGTTACGATCGCGCTGGTTTCACCTTCATAACCATAACCTTCCAGCATGGCAATGGTTTCTTCCAAATAATGCAATGTTGGATTAGCAATGCGGCTATAGGCCCACGCGGGCATCAAATAAGCTAAAGCGGCTTCCATGTGATCGCTATTCTCAAAGTGTTGGGCTGAACTTAAATAACCCGGTTCAACGATACTCCCTTGATTGGCTAGGGCGGCTTGCATTCCGTACAAACCATGCACGGCAATCGTATCAAATTTCTTTTGACGCATATTGGTGCGGTGTTCACCTTCGGCTTGGGACATCTCCAAACCGCGTTGAATATAAGCCTCGACACCATGTGCTTCGGTGGGGTAATTGTGAATTGTCATCGTAAAATCGCTCCTAGGTGGTTATTTTTGTGTTTTCAAATTTAAGTTATGGGCTAGAGATTGAAACAGACCATCTTCGGTTCGGTCATTTCTTGCAGGGCGAATTGAATGCCTTCGCGTCCTAAGCCGGAACCTTTAATGCCGCCAAAGGGCATCGCATCAATCCGATAATCTGTGCTGTCATTGACCATCACACCCCCACATTGCAATTCTTGAGTCGCGTAAAAAGCGGTCTGTAAATCACGAGTGAAAATGCCTGCCTGTAAGCCATAATCAAGGCTATTCGCTTGTTCAATTGCCTCGTCAAGATTATCGAAGCGGTAAACTAACGTCACGGGGCCAAAAATTTCTTCATGAGCAAGCGCACAAGTTTCAGGAATATCGGTCAGGATAGTCGGGGCATAGTACGTACCATTGCGCGTGCCACCCGTGAGTAAAGTTGCGCCGAATTCAAGGGCTTCGTTGACTAAGGCCTCAACTCGTGCGGCGGCAGATTGGCTAATCAGACAGCCCATATCAGTGTCATCATCCAGCTTGTTGCCGACACGATAGGCTTCGGTCAATGTGATGAAACGGGGCATAAATTCATCGTAAATCGCGCTGTGGACAAATAAGCGTTGAACCTGCAAACAGTTTTGACCCGCCGCCCAAAAGGCTCCGCTCACAGTGGCTTCGAGCGCTAAATCTAAATCAGCGTTATCCATCACAATCACGGGGGAATTGCTACCGAGTTCCATGCTAATCTTTTTGAGGCCCGCTTTTTGCATAATCATTTCACCTGTGGCACGCCCGCCTGTGAATGAAATCATACGGACACGAGGATCTGTTACCAGAACATCCCCAATTTCAGCTCCCACACCTGTAATGACTTGCAACATACCAGCAGGGACACCGGCTTCATGCACAGCTTGAGCCAACATTAAAGCACTTAATGGCGTGGCTTCATGGGGTTTGACGATAATGCAATTTCCAGCGGCAATCGCGGGTCCGATTTTGTGAGCAACGAGATTGAGTGGGTCATTAAATGGAGTCAATGCCCCGATAATTCCAATCGGCATGCGTGAGAAATAACCCATTCGATTCTCACTGCCCGCCATTTGATCAAAAGGAATGGTTTCGCCTTTGAGACGCCGTGCCTCTTCAGCGCTAATACGCAGGGTTTCGACACAACGCATTACTTCTTTGCGCGCTTCGCGAATTGTCTTGATACCTTCGCGGGCAATCATATGCGCAAATTCTTCTTGACGATGTAAAACGGTGTTTGCTGTTTCGTTAAGAATACGCATGCGTTCATAAACCGGTAATTTGCGAACGTGGGAAAAAGCCTCTGCCGCGCATGAAATAGCGAATTCCATATCTTTCGCCGTTGCACGCGGTACACTCGTAATCACTGAGCCCGTGCCCGGATCACATATTTCTAGGCGCGTTGAACAATCTGTCCACTCACCATTGAGTAGCATTTTCATGGGGTTAAATTGTCCTCATCTGTTATTGATTTGAACGATAAAAATTTATATTTCTAACGCGCGCAAGCTGTAAATGATTTAATTTTTAAACCTAAAAATTCTTAAAAAGTACCCTCACCCACGACACAAATATATGGGGGTTGTAAGGAGTGAGGGTGTTCGGTGTAGGCAAATTTTTAGCTATTCTTGCGATGGATGGCCATCAAATCACCGACTAAGGCATAGCCCGTTTCAACGCGACCTGCACCAGCGCCAACAAGCGTAACTTCGCCAAGCAAATCGGTCGTATAGGTAATGGCGTTGGTTGCACCACCAACGGACGCCAACGGATGATTAATCGACATACGCACAGGTTTTACGCTGGCCTGAACATTACCATTTTGGCGTTCCAGTGTGCCGATCAGTTTCCAGCGTTCGTTATTAGCTTGGGCATCGGCAATATCATCGAGCGTTAGGCCACTAATCCCGGTGCGTTCAACATCCGCAATTTTAAGTGGGACATTCATCAACATATTCGCTAAAATCACGACCTTACCTACCGCATCGTGCCCTTCAACATCGCCAGTCGGGTCGGCTTCGGCATAGCCTTTGGCCTGAGCATCTGCCAGCGCATCAGCATAGCTCGTCCCGTTTTCCATCTGAGTCAAAATATAATTGGTCGTGCCGTTGAGAATACCTTGGATACGGGTAATGCCGGCGGCGGCCAATAATTCAGTTCCGACGCGCAAAGCAGGCGTCCCACTCATGACCGTACCTTCAACGCCGATTTCAACGCCATTCTTTTCGGCCAGAGTGCTCAATTCAGGATAATGAAGCGCGACAGGACCTTTATTGGTAGTCACAACATGTTTGCCATTTTCCAAGGCTGTACGGACATGGGTCAGGGCCGGTTCACCTGTTTGCAGATCGGTATAACTGAGTTCAACAATCACATCCGCATTGGATTCAGTGATCGTTTGGACGGCATCCCAATCACGATGCGGCGCTTCGTAGCTATCCAGTTTGCCCGTGTCTTGGACTGTTTTGAGTAACCGTGCAGTATCTAATCCGTTGGGATCATAAACACTGCCTTTAAGCAAATCACAAACCGCAACAATCTCAAAATTGACACCAAATTCAGTCGCATAATTTTTATCGAGCAAAATTTGAGCGAAACCTTGACCGACATTCCCAAACCCAATTAGGGCTAATTTATAAGTTTGCATCATCTATTATTCCTAATCTAAGGGTAAAGCGGTCGTCGCTTTAACTTCTGAAAAAACTACACTGGTTTGAATTTGCTCAACACCCGGCATCGGCGTGAGATTTTCCACCACAAACCGTTCTAAATCCTTACGATTCCGAATGACTACTTTGAGCAAATAGTCATATTCACCTGTTAAGTGATGACATTCTAAAATTTGTGGCAACTGACGTATCCTTGATTTGAAATCGTCGATACGATCTTGTTGATGGAGTTGCATCCGTATGTTGATAAAACATACCATGTCATAGCCCATCTTCTCTTTATCGAGGAGTGCCACATATTGTCGAATATAGCCACGTTCTTCTAATCTTTTCACGCGGTTATGAACAGCAGGTTGCGATAAACTAATCCGGCGGGCGAGTTCCGCATTACTGATACGACCCTCAACCTGCAATTCGCGCAAGATGGCTATATCAAGCTCATCCAATTCTTCACTTGGAAAAGAACCTTCCATCATTTGCTCCATATTCTAATAAATCTTTAGCTAAAATAGGAAAACTCAAAAGAAAATAATATGATACACAAAAATTACAATTAAGTATTCAGAAAATAGTGAAAATTTAGGCTTAATTTGAAGATTTATTTGCAAATGACGATTTTTCAACCAATACAAATACGGCGATAACATCGCTATCGCCGTATTTATTATATGCATATTATAGAATTTATCGAGTGCGTGCGCTTAGCAAATCTTTATAGAAGGCCAGCAATGCGAGATCCTGTTGATCCTCATCCCAAATCATGGGTGTGCGACTAAAATGCAAACCTCCTTCACTCACACTTTTAGACTGCGAAAGTCCAATTTCTGTTCCATAATAAAGAATGGGCGGCGAGGGAAGATTCATCTGAAATTCAGCGGCTTGTCTAACCAAATCGGGATCGCCTCCGGTCAGAATTGCAATCCGGTCCATATCATGATTATCAATAAAACTGGGCATCACAAATTCTGGATGGGCAAAGTAGGCGAGTTGACGATCTTTAAAGGTTTCTAAATCGTCACGCGTCATCGTTTGCCAGCCAAAAGTCCGCCGCATAGCATCACCTAAGTGAAAGTCTAGACACCCATCAAGAATACCCACATAAGGTTGCATCATTTCTGGCGCGTCAACCACCTCGCCAAAGCAGAAACTATCTGGCTTTTCCTGCTTGCAAGCCACCATAAAATCGGTCCAAAATTCAGGACCGGGGCCATTTGCATAGTCTAAACGATAGCCATCAATGTCAAATTCTTTGAGCCAATAGAGCGCATTTTCAATCATCCAATCCCGCGTATCAGGATTAGCTAAATTGAGTTCAGGTAATGTCTTGACGCCAAAGAAGGATCGATAGCCATGCTCCGAATCATCGAATGTGAACCAATCATGATAGGGACTCGTTGAATCATTCAGCGCCAACTGAAAGATTTCGTGTTCGTTGGACATATGATTACAAGGCAGATCCAAGAGAACGCGGATGTTGCGATGATGCGCTTCACCAATGAGGCGACGGAGCGCTTCATCACCACCTAAACGGGCTTCGGTTTTCCGATAATCGAGCGCATCATAGCCATGATGAGATGGGCTGACCCATGTTGGACTTAGCCAAATGCAATTCATGTTGAGCGATTCAACATAATCCAGTTTTTCGGTGATACCATCTAAGGTACCCCCACAAAAACCCATCAGATCATCTGTCTGAAGCCAATCATTGTCTTTACCGGGATTAAAGCGATCTACAAAAATATGATAGATGCGGGCATCTCGTGCCCATTGCGGGACGTGATAGTTATCGACGCGAAAAGTAAATACTTTGGGTTCGGTCGGCGTGAAATCATACTCACTACGATCCCATTCTAATTGCTTGAAGAAAGCACTGGCCGCACTTTCTGCCACATGGGTTGGATTCGGCGAATCAGCAAAAATCTCAGGCTGACCATCGCGCCAAGCCCCAATGCTATAACGCACGACCGTATTGGTTGGTTGAGCTGGCAATTCAGCCGTCCATGTTTGTAAATAGCCCCACAGATGCGTATCCCAAATCACATTGCTCGGCGTAAAATGCACAACATGGCCTTGGGTAGCTTTGCCATAACTACCTTGGGGCAGGTCTGGGCCAGTGGTGTAATAGGCTACGACATGACTGGCATTTAAGTCCGGCCCTGTTGTGACCATGATTTGCGTGGGGCGATCAGGTACAGGTTTGCGGGGACTGCGTTGATGACCGTGTTGCAGTCCCTCACGACGGGCCCGATGATGAACCAGTTTAAGCTCATCAGTTGAAAGCGTGCCAAAGATAAACTCCATGATTTAACCCTTCACTGCGCCAACAGTTAGTCCGCCCACAATGAAACGTTGTAGGGCAAGATATAAAATGACGACTGGCACGGAAGCAATCAGCGAACCTGCGGCAAAAATACCCCACTCTGTCGAGAATTCACCGCCTTGCACAAAGCTAAACATCCCAACCATGAGGGTCCAGTTTTCCCGTTCACTGAGCATAATCCGGGCGAGTACAAAGTCATTAAAAATACCGACGAATGACAAGAGCCCGACTACGGCCATAATGGGTCTAACCAATGGGAAAATGAGATACCAGAAACTTTGCCAATAGGTTGCGCCATCGACCATGGCCGATTCATCAATATCTCTGGGTATGGTGTCGAAGAAACCTTTCATCAGCCAGATATTCATGGCCATGCCGCCCCCCAGATAGATCATGATGAGGCCGCCATAGGTATCGAGGCCCAGCATGGGAATGTGTTTCCCAATTTGCAACAACATCAAATAAAGAGCGACCATTGCTAAGATATTCGGGAAAACTTGAATCAAGAAGATACTTAGCAGGAGGTTGCGCCGCCCGCGAAAACGGAAACGCGAAAACGCGTACGCGCTCATCGCCGTAACCAAAAGAATCAAAACGGTACTGATCACAGAAATAATCAGTGAATTCTGCATCCAGCGCCAGAAAGGAATTTGGTCATTATTGAATAGCTCACGGTAGTTCACCATTAGTTCTTTAAAGCTGGTAACCCCTTCGGGAAACAAGGTTTGCGATACCATTGAACCGTTGGTATTAAAGGACGCTGAGATAATCCAAATCACGGGGAACAATGCAAAACACAAAGCGAGGATGATAATCGCCCAGCGTAGAAGCTCCATTGACAAATTACTCAACGGACGTAAATTATTAACTTTCATAGCCCGCTCGATACTTTCGATCTCGACTTGGGTTTGTTGATCTAAGGTTGAACTAGACATTTTCGCCAATCTCCTCCCAGCGTTTGGTTAAACGGAATTGAAGCAACGTCAACATGGCCACCATGAAGAAGATAATCACTGCAATGGCCGAGGCAAACCCAAAATCACGGGTTCCGCCTGAGCTAAACGCATATCGATAAGTATAGGTAATCAGGTTATCCGTATGACCGACCGTCGGCGCATTGGTTCCCTGAATTTGAGGGCCACCACCTGTTAAAGCTTCAATAAGTAAATAGTTATTGAAATTGAAAACGAACGACGCGATAAGCAATGGTCCTAATGAAACTAGCAGGAGCGGTAAGGTTAACTGCCAGAATTTGTCCCAGCGATTAGCGCCATCAACTTCAGCGGCTTCGTAAATGGATTTCGGAATAGATTGGAGGGAACCGCTGGAAATCAGCATGAAATAGGGATACGCAAACCATAGATTGACCAGCAAAATCGAAAATCTGGCCCAATTCGGCGTCGTTAGGAAAGGCGGTGCCCAGCCAAACATGTCGAGCATAGTTGAGGGGATAATCCCGACCTGACCGTTCAACATCCCGCGCCAAATCAAGATCCCAATCATCCCCGGTGTTGCCCACGGAATAATCAGAATGGACCGAATAATCCGCGCAAAGGGGACATCGTCTGTCAAAATCAGGGCCATTAACAACCCCATGGCAAAAGCAGTGAGCACAGATAAACCTGCAAATGAAATCGTCCAGAAGAAGATTTGCAGGAGTGGTCCATCAACCAAGGAACTTGTGAACGCATCGGTATAGTTATCTAGTCCGATATTCACCCAGTACCCCAAAGGTGCAATGGTCCCATCTTCAGCTACAAAATTGCCTGTTTCACGATCGGGTCGATAGGTTTTGTTCAAAGTCAGATCAAAGATGCTATCTAATTCTTCGTCATAAACCCACCGTTGTTTGTAATTACCAGCCTCACCTTGTTGATTGATATAAATTGGTGTTAAGTCATCACCAAAATTTGTTTCCGTTAAAGCTGGATCGGTGAGAGCTTGCATGGTGGCCCCACTATTGAGCTTTTGGTAATCTCCAAATGTATCAGGGGCTTCGCTCATATCATCTACAGATTGCAACGGTTGACCAGATTCCGCAAAGAAGATGCTTCCGTCGGAAGACCTGATCAACCAGAGAGCATAATCTCCGGCTTCGTTCTGGTAGGCAGTCCAATCATAATTAACCGCACCATCGGGTAAATAGCGTTCGGCTTCAAGCAATTCAATCGCTTCAGCTTTGGTCCGGCGTTTGTCTTGTCCATCATAGGGAACGCGATAATCATAGGGAGCCACAGAGCCATCTGCGGCCATAAATTGACCTTCATCGACCATCGCTTGGAAAGCTACAAATTCGGCTTCATCGGTCAAAATTTCGGCATCTTCATCATAAATCCAACGCAGAAGATAATTACCCGCTTCATTGGCTCCATTGATCCCAATGGGACTATTTTCATCACCAAAACGCAGGTCTTTCAACGTGCCAGATTTAGGATCAAGAGCTTGCATGGAAGCGAAGAAAGCCGGACCTTCAGCAATTGCATAATCATCAAAAACAGCCGGCAACCCATCTGGAAATTGGCGGACACCTTCAGTATAAGGACTTTCGCCACTTTCAAATTTGGTTACGGGGATAAGTGGTTCGCCAACTTTGGCAAAAAAACTTTGATCACTGGTAGCACTATCGAGCCACAAAGCGTATTCGCCGTCGATATTTACATAGGGGGACCAATAGTAATTGACCTCACCTTCGGGCAAATAGCGCCGATCATCTAGCAAATCGAGCGCCTCAACCTGAGTATAACGATGTCCATCACTAAAATTGGTTGTAGAAATGTAGACGGTATAAATAATCGGATAGAGCGCAACCAAAATGATCAGCGCTAAGGCTGGACTGATCCAGCGCAGTGGTTTCAAACGCGGCGTCAAATTGATAACAGTGATCACGACACCCGTCAAAACAAATGCGACTGCCAAAAACCAATTACCTTCGGCATAAAGTGAAAATGCGAGGTTGAGCACCAGCGCATCGACAATAGCCACAAAGATTAACCGTACAATGAGCGCCATAGTGGGCGATAATGATGGCAAATTCAATACACGCTCTGAAATATAACTTAACATACACACCTCGTAATAAAAATCTATTGAGAGAACTTAGCCTATAGTCGAAGTAGGGACACGATTACCGCATCCCTACTTCATGAGTTACCTAAAATTAGGTTAAATTCGTTGTGAAATTTTTATTCGGCGACACTAACTGTTAGTAAGTTAGTGGCACTGTCATATTCAAAGGTAACTTCCGCACCATCAGCGGCAACACTAAACAGAATATTCGGACCATCTTGTTCAGCATCAGCGCCGTAGTTCAAATCCCAGCTCAAGTTCAAAGCAACTTTGACTTCATAATCACCGGCGGGTAGAGCGGTTGTGGAGAAACTAAATACGCCATCGCCGTCCGCATCTTGCAACCAGGTGATAAGACATTCAGGTGCCCAGTCATTAGCACAACCAACCGCGGCTTGATAGTTACCGGGAGCAGTCGCAACCACACTGTTAACACTATCGATCACCATGTGACTTTCGGGGTCATAAACGAAGGTAACTGTGGCATCTTCAGCTAATGACAGAGCAATATTGTCACCACCAGCTTCGCCGTTAGCACCGTAGTTTTCATCCCAAGTACCATTGAGTGCAACTTTGTATTCATAGTCGCCGGCGGGTAAATCGAGACTCGTGCTCCAGAAGCCGTCTGAACCTTGTGCCATCAGGGTATTTTCACATTCAGGTTGCCAATCGCCCGGACAACCAGCGACACTTTGAATGGTACCGGGGAGGCCAACCATGTCGCCCATATCATCGGTTGAACCCATGTCGTTGCCCATATCGGTATCTTCAACATATTCAACAACATCACCAATGGTGACAGTCAAGATATTAGTTGCACTATCGAAGTCGAAGAACACTTCGGAGTGATCTTCGGGAACGTTAAACGCAATATTGGCACCGTCGCGTTCGCCATCAACACCGTAATTCAAATCCCAGCTTAGGTTCAAGGCAACTTTGACTTCGTAATCGCCAGCTAAGAGAGCAGGTGTGGAGAAACTGTAAATGCCATCACCATCATCATCCTTCAACCATGTCACGAGACATTCGGGAGCCCAATCGTTGGCACAACCAGCGGCGGCTTGATAACTACCCGGTGCAGTGGCAATGATATTATTAACATTATCAATCACCACGTGAGTTTCGGGATCATAAACAAAGATAACCGCACTGTCTTCAGTGACTGACAAAGTAATGTTTGAGCCATCTTGTTCGCCACCCGCGCCATAATTTTCATCCCAACCACCGTTGAGTGCAACTTTATATTCATAGTCGCCCGCGGGTAAATTGAGTGTCAAGTAATAAGCACCACCAGCACCAAGGGCCATCAGGGTGTTTTCACATTCGGGGAGCCAATCGCCATCACAACCAACGACACTTTGAATAGTGCCGGGGAGACCGACCATTTCGCCCATGTCACCCATATCATCGCCACCTGCATCCACAGGTTCACCTGCAATCAAGGCACGAATCGTAGTGGCGGCTTCGGTAAATGCGGTTTCAGCGTCAAGCTCACCACGAATAACGAAAGCTTCGGCACCACCCCAAGCTGACCATACAGAGGCCATTTCAGGAATAGACGGTTGCGGAATACCTATGCTACCTGCCTCTTGGAAGGCTACCAAATCGGGATCTTCAAGTGAATCGAGAAGGGGAACAAATGCTGGAGGACGCGGATCTGCATCATATAGAGCTTGCATCGGTTCCATCGCGGCCATGTAATCAATCAAGAAGGATTCAGCCAACAATTGTTGCTCACTGAACGCACTAATCATGAAACCTTGACCACCGATAAACGGAACGCCGGGGCCAGCCGAGCCAGCCGGAATGGAGCTAATGGCATAGGGAACACCAGATTCGCGCAAACGTGGCAAAGCCCACGGACCAGTAACGATCATTGCCGCATCGCCGCTTTCGAAGAGACTGTGCATAACGTCGTAGTCTACTTCAGTTGCCAACAGGCCAGCTTCAACCATTCCTTGCAACCATTGACCGGCTTCAATTGCGCCTTCGCTATCAATCCCAATATCATTCGGATTATAAGTACCATCGTCATTTAAACCGAATACATAACCACCGTAGGAACTCATCAATGGTTGATAGTGATATGGGTCATTTTCTTGAATAAGATAGCCATAAGTCGAGTCGCCATTGGCTACGAGTTCTTCACTGATGCTCCGAACATCATCCCACGTGGCTGGTGCATCAGCAACTAATTCTGGATTACGGAAGAATGCCACATTTTCAACAGCATAGGGCATACCATAAAGTTCATCGCCATAAGTAAACAGACCCAAAGAGGCTTCGGTGAAAAGTTCGGCTGAATCACCAAGATTAATGGGGACCACGGCCCCATTCAAAATCATTTCGCCAATCCAGTCATGCGCGGCAATGAAAATATCGGGACCTTCGCCAGCCGGGCCAGCGACTGAGATATTTGAACGGATATCACCCATGCCCACTTCTTGCACGGTGACTTGAATACCAAATTCTTCTGTAAATTGGGCGGCAATGGGTTCTAAGGCCGGTGTACGTGTAGCATCAGCCCAAATAAGCAGACCTGAATCTTCTTGTGCGGCAACGGTTGGTTGTGATTGAGAAACAGGCATAAAACTTAAACTTAAAACAACTATTATCAGTAATAGTGCATACCGTTTCATGGGGTTTAACTCCTATCAGCTAGTTTCAAAGTTTGAACGGTAAACATTGGATAAAAACTAATTATTGCTTGTCGATATTCCCTCCTTCGCCTAGGGCTTGGTTTTCCAAATCGTCAAGAAGGCTATCTCTAAACATATGGAGTTGTTTTTCGAATTGCTCTAGTTCTTCAGTTGAAAACACAGATAACCTTCGTTCGAGTGATTGTAAGTGGGCACGACGCACACGCCGACGGATAGTCATTCCCTCAGGCGTTAAAGTAATATACAACGTGCGTCGATCATTGGGTTTTTGTTGACGAACGACCAATTCCCGTTCCTCAAGTTGGTCAATGAGGCGCGTAATGGTACTGCGATTGCGCATAAGTTCGTCGCTGAGGACAGTTTGTGACTTACCAACTTCCAAATCTAACAGAATCAGAGCGCGGTATTGTGTCTGATTCAAATCAAACTTGCTGAGGACTTGAGTATCGCCACTGTCCATAAAAACATAAATATCGTGGATTAAGCGGTAAATTTCTTCCATTTTAAAACGTTTTTCTTGATAATTTTAAAAAAGTTTAACATGTTTATGTTGCATCCGCAACAATTACTATCGCAACATTTGCACCACTAAGACAAAATAACCTATGTTTTTAGAAATAATATGCAAATAACGCGGACTTTAGTTGAAAACACCTTAATCATAATCCAGATGGGATATGAAAACTCAGGTAAATAATCCTGTTTTTGAGGTGAGCTTCTTACTATTGGCTTATCTAAGAATGCTTGCGCAATTTTTCAAAACAGCCGAAATTAGAAGCATACAAGGAATAGAAGTTTTAGGGAGCAACATTATGAAGCGTTTTGCAATTGTAATTTGTTTAGTCATTTTTATGATTATTTTTTCGGCATGTAGCAATGATGATAAATCTAAAGATAATGAATCTACTTCTACACCAACTTCTGCCCCAGAAACTACATCATTACCAAACCCAACCCCGACTCAAGATTCAGAGCCAAGCATTACAGATACGCCGATGGATACAGCTAATCTACCTGCGATAGAATTACTCAGTGGTTCACCGGATACCTGTCAAGTTACCGAGGGGTATAGTGAATTAGTTGGTTATGAAGCCAATTTCTATGAAACAACTACTGAAAATTTAGTCGTGGCCCGCTTGTTGGATGGAAATGGCAACGTGCTAGTCGATGAATCGTCACAAGGTGAAAATAAAGATGGTGCCGAAGGCTGGGGTTGGTATCCGCCAATTTACAGTGTGCCAGAGGATACTGCGCTGACAGTTGAACTAACAGTTTATCTGAGTGAGCAAGACAATGTGTCCGCGACTAGCTTAGCCACTTTAACTTACAACTGTACTACAGGAGAAACGCTGGATACGACATTTACCCGCAATCCATAGGATTTTCTTGTCATTATTGATGATAAATCGCATTATTGGGAATCTAAATTCGATAGATTCCTGATAATGCTGATTATCACGAAATCATTCGTTTTACCAAAATTGACCTATAGAGAATAATTTGGCTTCTACGTGGCCATGTATGCAATATGGATACACAAATTTAGACGATCTACATTTTATTTTAGAGAAATCCCACGCTATAATTAGCCCAATATTTTAACTCCGCAACAAAGATAGATGATTTAAGGAATTATTTTGACTGCAGAACAAAAAACAATTGCTCTCATTGCTCATGACGGAAAAAAGGCTGATATGGTGGCCTTCGCAATGGATCATAAAGAGATGCTAGCTCAATATCATATTCTAGCAACCGGTCATACAGGCCAATTATTAATTGAAAAAGTTGGTTTAGAAGTTGAGAGACAATTGTCGGGGCCAATGGGTGGTGATGCGCAAATTGGAGCCAAGGTTGCCACCGGTGAAATTGTGGCGGTTATCTTTTTTACAGATGCATTAGGCAAACATCCACATGACCCAGATATTCAAATGCTCATGCGAGTTTGCAATGTACATAACGTCACACTCGCCACCAACCCGGCTACCGCGATTGCCATCTTCAAGGGTTTGGCTAGCGTCGACTAAAAATTGATGTGTAAAATATTTATTTTCTCGCTAACCTAGATTATTTCAAATATTACTAAAATTGAATTTTCATGGGGGGCATGTTATCCTAATCATAGGAATAAATTGAATAATCTTCCTAGAAATTGATTGGTTTAATATAGGTAGACATTATGCTCCAAGAGACACGGCGACATCTCATTGATATACTGAAAAAACATGGTCCTTTAACAGTCGATCAGATTGTTGAGTATCTTCATCAACGCGCAGAGAAAAAAGTGACTGCCGCAACTGTCCGTCATCACTTAGAAATTCTCAAGGAAAATGGCATCATCGAAACGCCACAGGTCAAGCGTCGTAATCATCCGGGGCGACCGAAGCATCTCTTCGCGCTGACAGACAAGGCGGATACATATTTCCCAACCAATTATGCAAATTTGGCGGAAGGTTTGTTACGGCAAATTAAATCTACCTTACCGGATAATCAAATAAACGTCATCCTTGAAGGTACCGCGCAAGAATTGGCTTCGCAGGCTAATATTCCTGAGAACCTTTCAATGGAAGACCGTTTAGATTACGTAATCGAACATCTCAATAGTCAGGGTTATCAAGCCAGTTGGCATATCCCTGAAAACAGCAGTCGAGAAGGTTTTATTTTAGAAACTTCAAACTGCCCTTATGAACGGGTTGTCCAAGAACATGATGATGTTTGCGTGGTTGATGTTGTGCTGATTTCATCACTTTTGGGTATTGTCCCTCGACGACTAAGCCATAAAGACAATAATCATGATGTATGTTCCTACTTTATTCCTTATTCAGCCAAAGAAAAAGCATAAAGCAAGCCTAATATAAGCTTGCTTTTCTCTATCTCATTTTTTGACGTAGCGAATTCGGGTGGAAGGAATTCCAAATTTCTCCCAAAATTTCTGGAAGCGGGTTATGCCACCCTCAAAGCCACGAGATGTTTCTGCTTCAGTAAATAAATCTTGTTGATTGATTAACTGCCGCTTACGTTCAAAATATACTTCATTATCGGTCACGAAAATGA
This sequence comes from Anaerolineae bacterium, assembly GCA_050303635.1. Taxonomy (GTDB): domain Bacteria; phylum Chloroflexota; class Anaerolineae; order Aggregatilineales; family J027; genus JAKEEQ01. The sequence goes on along the minus strand of JBNLCD010000007.1, from coordinate 15,333 downwards.
ATTCGCCATCTGGTTGTAAGATGCGATGCACTTCTTGAATCAGTTCAAGTGTCAATACATCCTTTTTCAGACGTTTATATTGCATATGTGGTGGCGGAAATAACAGATAGATCGTTTGCGCTGACCCATCTGGAAATTTACCAATAATCCGGCGCATATCGGCCAGAATAAAACGAATATTCTCGACATTCCCTTTGATCGCCAAATGAACACCCCACCAGATTGACTTTTGATGAACATCCATGCCAACAAAATTTAACTCCGGATTGTTTTGTGCTTGCTCAGTGACAAATTCACCACGCCCACAGCCTAAATCAATCACTAAAGGACGCTCATTATCAAATAAATAGGTCGGTGAATGGGCGGGAATATCATCAATTTCGTGATAGAGTTCACTGCCTGTATATTTATGCACATACTGGGTCAGATAGTGGTCATCTGGTTTTTGGACACGAAATTTTTTTAATTTAAGACGACTCATAAATTTCCTTGATTGATCAAACTTGACGAAACGATTGTATTTTAGCAGATTTGTCATAAAACGTGAGCCAGAAAAGACCTTAAGGGACGGTTTAAGAATTATTTGAGAAATTTGCGGATATCCCTTAACTTGTTAAAATAACTCCAACATAAGGAAGTGAACCCAAAATCCACATTTTTTACTATCAGAACCTGCTTAAAACAATATATCTACCCGATAAATTTCGTGGAATACACCAACCCCTGCCAATAAGGAGTATGACTAATGAGGAAAATCCGCCTAAGCATTGTTGGAATATTCGTGCTTTTGTTGATTTCAAGAGGAATCGCGTCTCAAGCGCAAGATGATGGATATAGCTTAACAATTCTCCATACAAATGACGCACATGCCCATTATATTGTTGATGAAGACGAAGAAGGTGGCGCGGCGCGGCAAGCTACTATTGTTAAGGAAATCCGTGAAGAAACTAACCATGTATTGCTCGTAGATGGTGGTGATCGTTTTACCGGCTCTAACTTACATAGTTATCATCAGGGCCAAGATAGCGCCCAGGTGATGGTTGAATTAGGTTATGATGCAATGGTCTTAGGGAGTTATGAATTCACGCATGGGGCTGAAGTTCTGGCTGACTTTGTTGATGCGCTTGATTTCCCGGTCGTTGTCTCGAATGTTAACTTTTCCAAGTCTCCGAGCCTAGAGGGTAAGATTCAACCATATGTTCTTATTGAAGTTGATGGTGAAACAATTGGCATCACCGGCGTTACTCAGGGCGATGCCCGCCTTCGTCCCATTGCTGAATTAGAGTTTCGCACAGATTATGTAGATGCAGTGCAAGTCCAAATTGATATCATGCGCGATGAAGGCGTGAACAAGATCATTGTGATATCACATCTAGGCTATTTTTCTGATTTAGAAATGGGCACTCTCTTAGATGGAGCAGATGTGATTGTCGGAGGAGACAGCAATACTCTATTGAGTAACACCGATGAAGATGCCGAAGGGCCCTATCCAGCCGTGACCGAAAGCCTTACGGGTGAACCTGTCTTAATTGTCCAAGCCGGTCTCTACAATGAATATATGGGGCGTTTGGACGTAGAGTTTGATAGTGAGGGTGTCCTCCAAAATTGGTCAGGAGACACCATTTTCCTTGACCCTGAAATTGCCCAAGACCCCGATATGCTCGCCCTGTTGGATGAATTAGAAGCTCCGATTGACACCTTCTTGAGTGAAGTTGTGGGTGTGGCAGATGTTTATTTGGACGGTTCTGAAGAATCATGTCGTTTTGAAGAATGCGCGATGGGTAATCTCATCACCGATGCTTTGCGTTATACCACAGGTGCCCAGATTGCTTTCCAAAACGGTGGCGGTATTCGGGCCAGTATCGAAACGGGTGATATAACAGTCGGTAATGTTCAATCCGTTCTCCCCTTCAACAATACATATGTGATTTTTGAATTAAGTGGTGAAGATATTATCGCCGCACTTGAGAACGGCGTTTCGCGTGTTGATTCAGATGAAGGTAACGGTCGTTTTCTCCAAGTATCTGGCCTGCGCTATAGCTATGATAGCGGTCAAGAAGTTGGTCGTCGGATTGTGAATGTTGAAGTTCTGGCAGATGATGGCCAATGGGATATCCTTGATCCCGGCGAAGTTTACACAATCGCCACGAATGACTATCTTTATGCAGGCGGCGACAATTACACCATGTTTAGTGAAAATTCGGATAATGGCTATGATTATGGTGTCGTTTTAGAAAAAGCAGTACGTGACTACATTTCTGCTACTTCACCTATCAATGTATCTACCGAGGGCCGCATTATTCAACTGGATCGGTAGGACACGCTTCAAGCAAATAGGTCAAACGCTCTTCACAAGAGAGCGTATAGATATAACGATTTTCAGCTAACCACTGAATAAACGCCTCTGTTGAAACTGGGATTAACGCAATCTCCCCCTCAGCAGAGGCGATTATTGCTATATCATTTGTTACAAAAGAAGCACCAATCAGAACTTCTTGTGAATAGCTTACCCGCGCAACGGGTTCAGAAAGCGTCGTATTCAAATCCCACAAACCAAGCGTTTGATCCCGCGAAATTGACAATAATTTCCATTGATCATCACTGAGCACAACCTTTTCCACCCGATCACTATGTCCTTCATAAATTGTGATCGGCTGACCTGTGCTGAGATCCCAGTGGATGATGCTTTGGTCTTGGGATGCGGAGAAAGCTGTTTGCCCGTCCCTACTAAAGGTGACATCAACAACGCCGCTGTTATGACCGCGTAAGCGCAATACACTTTCGCCCGTCTGAATATTCCACACAATGAGGCTTCGATCTGCAGATGCTGAAATAACTTGCGTTCCAGCGGCATTTATTGCAATACCGTCAATACTATTGGTATGCAAGGCCTCGAAGGTGCGTATGGCTTCGCCCGTAGCTAAATCCCATAAAATGAGGGTACGGTCTTGCGAACCTGAAATCGCGTGTTCACCATCCGGTAAAAAGGCAATGGTATTGACCTGATTAGTATGTCCAACTAATTTATGAATGGGCATCAGCGTTTCTAAATCCCATAAAATGAGCTGACGATCTTCACTGGCTGACAACATATACTTATTGGTAAGCGCCACAGCATGAATTTCACCTGAATGATAATCTTGACCGAATGTTGCAATTTCAGTCGGGGTTTCATCCGTGCCATTATATTGCCACAGCATGAATTGATAAATTTCTTCACTCGATGTTTCATTCAGAACTTGCTCGGCAGTGCTGTAAGTTGCCACCAAAATATGGTCACCATAATTGGCAAACGCAGTAATTCTGGCGTGACTCGTCAAATCCCAATATTCAGGCAGAGGATTAACTGGCCATAAGCGTAGGCTCGTATCAGAAGACGCTGAAACAATATAATTGTCGTTAGGTAGAAACGCGACATCTGTGATTTGTAGACTATGTCCACGGAAGGCGGAGATTTGTTGACCCTGATTCACATCCCACATCAATAAGTTATTCGCCGCGTCATCCCCCGCAAAGGGACTACCCGAGCCTAAAACGGCTAGATCACGATTAGAACTGAACGCAACACTTGTGAGACGTACATTGGGGATAGACCGCCGATAGATTTCCGTCCATTTTTCGGCATCCCACAGCACAAGCGTATTGTCACTGGAGAAGGAGAGGAAACGTGTGCCATCATGACTAAAGGCAAAATCTACAATGGCATCATTATGGCTGGTAAATTCTTCCAGCAAGTTTCCGCGTTCAGCATCCCATAAAATGATCTTTTGATCAGATGAACCAGAAACCAAATATTCACCGTCGGGACTAATGGCCACACTTGTAACCCGATTTGTATGTCCCTCAGTCAACTGTCTTAACATGGTTCCATTGACCAAGTCCCACTGAATAAGCGTTTGATCGCGGGATGCCGTGACAGCCCATGTCCCGTCAGGACTGATGGCTAAATCAAGAATATCGCCTTCATGACGTAATAAATAATAGACAACTTCACCAGTTTGAATGTCCCAATACAGTACCGCATTGTTATCATCGCCGGAAAGTGCATGCCGCCCGTCGGGACTAATGGCGATAACTTGTACTTTGCCTGAATGAAGATTGAAACGGCTTATTTGCTCATCGGTTTCAATATCCCAGACAATAATCACGCCGTTACTATCACCCGACAAGATATAGTCTGAATTAACAGCTACCGCATTAACTTGATTATTATGACCACGCAAAACATTGCTTGCGCTATTCGGCGCATTATCATAAATCGATTGTTCAGAACGTAGCGGTGCATTCTCAATCAGGTTCGCTTCCAAGATTAAGGCAAGACCTACGTCAAATCGATTCGTTTGAATGGCATCTTCGCCTGCTTCGGTGAGAGACAGTGATTGCAGAGAATCCGCGCGTGTTTGGGCAATTCGGGCTGATGTATCGGCAATGGCGGCTTGCGTCTGTGATAAATGCGCATTGTCTTCAGCTTCTTGGCGCGCATCCTGCGCCTCGCTCCGCTCACTAAAAGCTAGCATGGCTAAAACAAAGCTAATAATTAAAGCAACTGAAATAACGACAACAAGACCACGCAAGAATGTTCGGGCCCGTGCTTCAAGCCGCCTTTCGTGCTCAAGACGCTCTGTTTCAAGCCGTTCCTCTTCATGCCGCTTATCAACACTGGTTTGCAGATATTCCAATTCTTCTTCAGTCAAATCAATGGTGCTATGTTCAATCCAAGCTTCAAACTGTTGAAGTTGTAGGCCGTGCAGGAGATAGCTTCCATCTTTATAGTAATTCAGCCACTCTTCAGCTAATTCATTTAAGCGCCGTTGTTGACGAACATCATTCCGGCTTTCTGAAACCCAATTTTTAAGGCGTTGCCATACTCGAATAAGGGCTTCGTGGGCAACTTCCACCGTTGGCTCACGGGTCGTACTATCATGATCAAAACTGAGTAGGCGATGACGACCAAATAATCCCAAAATCGTTTCTAATTGTTCAGCATCATTCACTAGCGACATCAGTTCAGAACGCAAAGCGCGTCGGCGAATATCTTCAGTACCTTCACCGAGGGTTACTAGACGCAGGAAGAGTTGACGTGAGATAAGGCGTTGATCAGCATCAAGTAAGGCGAAAACTTCTTCGGCCCGTGTTGCCAAAGCTCCGGCTACGCCACCTAAATCTTGATAGGCCGAGATCGAGATTTCAGCGCCTTCGCGTCGTTCAAATAATTCAGTGAGGGTATATTGTAAAAGCGGCAAGGCTCCCGGTTCTTCGCGAACATCTGCCACAATACTGGTCACTAATTTAGGATCAACGCGGACACCTACTCGTTGGGAAGGCATCACAATCGCACGTTCTAATTCATTGCGACTTAACGGCAAAACCACTTGGGTTTGTTGTTGAATAATGCGCCCAAATTCATCATAGTGTAGCGGGCGATCATAAAAATCTGCCCGTAAGGTTAATATAATGCGAATACGGCTGGCTGAGTCTAAGGTTGCCTTGACCAATAATTGGATAAACTGATTGCGAATCGTTTCATCAACAACGAGTGTGAAGATTTCTTCAAATTGGTCAATAAATAAGACAATCTGACCTTCATCTTCTTCAAATAAGCGATTAACTGCTTTGACCAGGCCGCGCGGATCTGTCTTGAGATCATGAATCAAGTTATCCGGCGATGTTGAGGCAATGCTGAGTAACGCTGACTCAAGCCGTTCAAACGGGTTAGTGCCCGGTGTCATGCTGGCAATATACCATCGTTCCGAATCAGAGAGTGTACCTTGACGCAAGGCAGGCAACACACCCGCTTTGACCAAGCTCGATTTACCACTCCCGCTTGGACCCACAATAGCTAGGAGACGATTGGTCTCCGATGTTTCAACCAGGCGCGCCAGAATTTCACCAACAATACTTTCGCGACCATAGAAATCGCCAGAATCAATCTCTTCAAAGGGATGTAAACCTTTATAGGGATTTTTGACAATGGCCACAGGCATTTCCATCGTGGCGTCCATGTCGAAATTACCAAGCATGGCTTGTCGTAAATCTTGCGCAATTTCCAACACATTTTTATAGCGCAAGTGAGGTTCTTTAGCCGTTGCGCGGGCAATAATTGCATTCACATTTTGCGGAATAGGTTCTTGATGGGCATTGAAAACCGGCAGGGGTGGCAATTCTTCTTTCAAATGCTTGGCTAGCATTGTCGAAAGTTTTGTGCCTGCGTATGGATGTTTACCAGCCAACAATTCGTAAATGATAATGCCCAATGCATAAATATCGGTTTGCGGCGTTAAGGCTTCGCCCCGAATTTGCTCAGGAGCCATATAAGGTGGTGAACCGGTTACGCCTTCATCATCTGGCTCGGTGGTATCCCAGAGCATTTTGGCTAAACCAAAATCGGATAGATAGACATTCATGGAATCATCGAGCATGATGTTGTCGGGTTTAATATCACGGTGCACAATATCTTGTTGATGAAACAAAGATAGGGCTGAACACAATTGCTCAACAATCTTGACGACTATTTCTGGATCAAAAGTAATTTCTTTTAAGGCCAAGCGCAGACTGTTTGGCAAAAGCCGCATCACAATATACGCACTGTCCGGTTCCCGCCAATAATCAAAGAGCGGCACAATATGGGGGTGTTCCAAACGGGCGACAAGTTGGGCTTCTGTTTCAAAGAGACGAATAAATTCTGGTCGATTGGCAAAATGGGGCAAAATAACTTTCACCGCAACTTCGCGACCAATCACAGGCTGGTAAGCACGATAAACAGCGCCGAACGTTCCGGTGCCTAATAGCGTGCGAAACTCATACCCTTTAATTGTATTACCGATTAAATCCGTCATATAAGATGACCTCAATATCCTTAAGCGTATTATTACGCCAATTTGTCTGGATTATAACATTAAGTTTTGAAACCGTTTATTCTAAAAATAAAATCTTAATGAATTTTGTGCAGTTATTAACAATTAACCATCCAAATACACACATAATCGGTTAAAAATCCCTGTACGAAGGTCTTATAGCATTCTGGCATCACTTATCACTAGACTATTATCATTGATCTTTATCATCGTAGAAAGTCTATCTTATGAATTTAAATGCCTATTTAAATCGTATCAATTTTACTGATCTTATCGTAATCAACCAGTCCTGTTTACGTAAAGTACATCGTGCCCATCTATTCAACGTGCCCTTTGAGAACCTAGATATTCACTTGAAAAATCCTATTCTCCTCGATGATCCTACGCGTATTTATGACAAAATTGTCAATCAGCGGCGGGGTGGTTTTTGCTATGAGCAAAACGGATTATTTGCGTTGATGCTTCAGCAAATGGGATTTATGGTCAGTCATATCGAAGCGCGGGTAAGTCGACCAGACGGCGGTTTTGGTATTCCGTTTGACCACTTAGCGCTGATTGTTGAACTTGAAGAACGCTGGCTAGTTGATGTGGGTTTTGGTGATAGTTTTACCGAACCGCTCCGGCTTGATAGTTCAGAAGTACAAACTCAATATGGTCAGCATTTCCGCATTCAGCATGATGGCAATCGCGGCGTTTACTCTCGCCAAAAAGACAGCGGGAGTTGGCATGATGAATATGAGTTCTACTTGAAACCCCGTCAATTAACCGATTTTACGCCCGGTTGTGAATATCATCAAACATCCCCCCAATCTGGTTTTACCAAGAAGGGGATCTGTTCACTCGCGACTGAATATGGCCGCAAGACCATTACACCCACAAGTTTGATTATCACGGCTAATGGCAACCGCACTGAACGTGAACTTAAGAATGAACAGGAATACCATGATTTACTCAACAAAGAGTTCGGGATCAACTTGGTTGATTAACCTATCCTCGGCTAGAAAATTTCAGCTAATGAACTTCATGCCAGTCTGGGGTATAATAGAAAAATCAGCCTATGTTATAGTGAAATAAGAAAGAAGAGGAACACAGTTTATTTAGAACTGTGTTGAGACGAGGTATGTCAACAAACCCATCAACGCAAGAGATTCGCTCCAAGATTGCTGAGCAATTCTTAGTTGCCATTGACCAATATCAATCTGGAGCTATCAATAGTCGTGGCTTGGCTAAATTAGCCGAGCAAATTACTACCTCAACAGAATTAGCTCGTCTTGAAGATGAGTTGTTGAGCCATACATTTTGGGCGATGCGGCATTTGCTTCATCAACCGGCATGTTGGGCGGCAAAACCGGCTGAACTAGAATATCTAACCCTATGTCTACGCGGCGAAGATGATTTTGACCAATTAATTGTTGATCGTTTTCGCGAAGACTAAATTTCCAAACAACCATATCGAGATTAATTTATGTTACCCGATAGTTCATTATTGGCCTCAACGGCCACCACAGCGGCGGCCAATGGTTCCATTGGTGGTTTGATTTTTTATATCACCATCGCGCTCAGCATTTCGTTCTTGTGTTCTATTCTTGAAGCTGTTTTGCTTTCAATCTCTCTCTCTCATGTTGAGTTAGCCGCTGAGCGTGGATTGCGCTCAGGTAGGTTAATGCGCAAACATAAAGACGATGTTGAACGCCCCATTGCGGCTATATTAACGCTTAACACGGTCGCCCATACAGTTGGTGCGGCTGGTGCAGGTGCTCAAGCGGCGGCTGTCTTTGGCAGTGAATGGATTGGGGTTATCTCGGCTGTTTTAACGCTGTTGATCTTGATTTTCTCCGAAATTATCCCCAAAACTTTGGGAGCTGTTTATTCCAAACAACTCATGCCTTTCGCGGCTTATACAATCGAAGTTTTGGTGCGGGGTTTATTTTTTGTCGTGTGGGCATTTGAGAAATTAACTACACTCATTTCCCCCAAAGACAAAGCGCCGACGGTTACGCGCTCAGAATTAGTTGTGTTAGCAAATGTCAGCACCAAAGAAGGTGCTTTGCTGGAAAAAGAAAGCCGCATCTTGCGCAACTTATTGCGCCTCGGCAAAGTTCAAGTCGGAGATATTATGACACCGCGTACGGTCATGTTTGCTTTCCAAAAAGATATGACGGTCGGGGAAGTCATGGAAAAACATTTGGCCTTACCGTTTTCACGGATTCCTATCTATGATAAAAGTTCAGATGATGTAACTGGTTTTGCGCTCCGTTATGAAATTTTGAAAGCGGCGGCTGAAGACAACGATTATAAACCGTTACATGAATTATCTCGTGAAATTCACGTGGTTCCTGAAACCCTCTCGGTTGAAGAAGTATTTGAGGAATTTATCACGCAGGGACAACATGTTCTGCTGGTGTTAGATGAATACGGTGGTACAGCGGGTCTAATTACCTTAGAAGATGCGATTGAAGCATTACTCGGTGCCGAAATTATTGACGAATCAGACCCTGTTGCCGATATGCGCGAACTCGCCAAACAACGGATGCAACGCTATCAAAGTCTAATTGCTTCAACACCATCCATTATTGAGGATGCAAATGGCGAGGCCAATAAAACGTCCGGCAAATCAGATAAAGTTGATGAACTTAGCGAAGACAAAAGCTAAGAGAATAAATACCCAAAGAAATAACCAAGCCCATAGTCGCCCAGTCTCTAATGCAGTTTGGGCGGCTTGTTTTTGCTCAACAGTGACCTTGCCCGTTAAGTCAACTTGAATATCAAGAAGTTGATCATCTTTTTTGCGTCGCAAAATATAATTGGCCATTGTGTCTAGTTTCCAACCATCGGCTAAATAGGCTTCGGCTTCAGCCTGCATGAGCGGTTCGGCTTCTTCCGGGGTTATAAAATCGGGTTCACTGTTTAAATTATCGGGCATAAAGGCTTGACTCCTGTTAACTTCCCCAATACTATCCAAATCGGTCTTATTATAGCGAAGAAATATGGTAGTGGTGACAAATTAATTGATTGCTAACAGATAATTACTAGTCTATCTGCTAGAAAACCAGCCCTACCAAGAATATAAATATGGTGGAGTAATGAAACGTAGAAGACGGCTTAATTCAAGCAATTTAGTAATGATCGTAATGGGTAGCATCATGGCATTTAGCATGGTCGCTGGTCTGATTATCAACTTCATTGACCCCGATCTAACCAATCCGAATGGAACAACAGGTGATCCGGTGGACTTTGAAATTACCCCAGTTCCCACTTCTGCAACCTTGCAAGAATTCCCATTCCCATTCAGTGATGTTACCGTTTCGCAACGGGCAATTCATCGGACCGGCCTATTTGAAGTCCCCCTCCCTGATGGCGATTGGACTGTCATAGGTGCTTCAGGCAACACTTATGACATCAATAGTAACCGCGCCACACTCATTCTGCGTTCAGGTGAACGGCTGGTTATTGCGCAAATGACACTGCAATTGGGCATCAATTATGAAGATATTGAATCCCTGAGCACGAATTATCTAACCGATGACTTCTTGTTGTCTGACTGGAGCACTGAATACGACACTGTCGAAATTAGTAATCGCACCGTTAGTGACTTTTTCGTCACGGTTGATTTTAATCTGGTGGATGGCAGCTTAGTTTATTACGGTCGCCAAATCAGTTGGCAAGAAAGCGGCAATCTCTTTAGTTTACGCTTAGTTGTGCCCAGCAATAACCAAGATTTACTAGCCAATTTGCAAAAGGAATTTTTGGAGAAAACGGTCTTCTATCCAGATTTGATGGACACACCTCTAAGCGGCTGGCAAGCCAATGTTGATACCGAATTCCATCATATGGTCAAACTACCATCTGGCTGGCAAGTCCTTAGCGGTGAAGCCGGTGTACCCATCACCTACTATAACCCCAGCCAAGATGAACTTCTGGTTACCATGGCAAGTCAAGCGGATATCAATATTACCAGCCTAGAAGATGCGCAAGCCTTTGTCGGGACCATTCGTGAAAATGCTGAAATTATTGAAGTCCAAGCAGTGAGCGAAACCTTCGCGGATGGTTATTGGGTTAGTTTCAACTATCCAAATTCCGATGGTGATTTGATCAGTGCGGCAGTAGCGATGTTCAATAATGGCGACAATTTATCTTATGCTGAACTTCGTTTGCCATCTGGTGGTTTGAATTTACTCGATACCACATCGGAAAACGCCCAAGTGGTTTTGGCCCGTCAAATTATCGAAACCTTTACTGTCTTGGCACCGTTGGATTACGTCTATATCCCACAATAAACTACGCTTAAACAACGGCGTAGACCGCAAGTGGTGAATTTTTGCACAAGATGTTAGGATTAGGCAAATTTTGTGCGTTTATCAGTATGGAGATGTTTTAGATGATGAAAAATAGCCGTCCAAGCCTCATCGGGCCAAGTATAGCACTTCTGTTAGTAGGCGTTATGCTTGTTGCCGGCTTATTAGTCTGGATTACCACCCCTACTGAAGCGGCGAATCCAGTCAATCCAGTTAATGAGGGTCTCGCTCAAGATGGGGCAACCCCAACCCCGCGAGCTACCATTGAACCCTTTACACAAGCAGATTTATCGATTGTGACAGGGAATGTTCAACGTCCGAATGGACTATTCTGGTACGATGGCTATTTGTATACAGCCTGCGCAGGCGATTTCACCGTATATCGTATCCATGACACCACTGGCGAGACCATTACCTATATTGCCGGAGTCCAAAATTCCCACAATATGATGGTTGAACCCGATGGGAATGGCGACGTGCAAATGTGGGTCGTAGATTTTCAACGCAATGCCTTTTTAACCATCACGGCTAATCCCAGCATGGATATTTTAGTCCAAGATTTGGCTTCCCCGTGGGGTATGGATATGGCGGAAGATAAATCATTCTATGTCACCCAACTCCGGGGTGCGGATGTGCTTCATATTCAACGGGATGGTACGGTGGATGTCGTCGCCGAAGGTTTCCGCAATCCAACCGGTATTGTGGTTGACGATGAATATATTTATGTCGCCAATAACGGGAGTGCGCGCCGCGCCATTGAATGGTTCGATGCGACCGCCGAAGAGACCTTGCAAGAAGAAGATTTGCAACCCTTAGTCCAAGGCCTGCAAAACCCGACGAATTTAGTGATGGGCCCCGATGGATTACTCTATGTTGCCTATTCCCTCGGTACACGCGGCGTGGTTGGTCGCGTTGATCCCGTCGTCTGTCGGGAAAACGGTGGATGCACCAATGCTGATGTTGAAATTGTATTGTGGTCAGAAATTGCCGCACCGCTCGCCGGATTAACGCTCTCGGATGATATGCGGCTTTACGTCCATACCATGTTCGGCTCAGAAATCTACTGGGTCCAACTTCCCAATCCCGAAAATGCAGGAAGTGTTGAAGTCATCAGTACGTCTGAAGCGGTTCCGGCCAGCGAATAATTGACCTGAAATTTGATTGAGTGAAAATAAAATCCCGTTGAGAACATCATTTCAGCGGGATTTTTACTTTTAGATTCGTGTTGTAATTTACGCTTCAGCAAAACTGATATGCGCCGCATCGCACACCGGTCTATAGCCAATCTTTTGATAGATACTATTGGATGTCGGGTTGCTCAAATCCGTATACAGAAAACATAAGGTGTGTCCTTTATCCAACAACATTTGACTCAATTCAGCGACACAGGCTGTCGCATACCCTTTGCGGCGTTGGTCAGGTGGTGTATAGACTGCATTCACACGAATACCGTTCGGCGTCGGGCCTGAAAAACCTGCCATTGAAACCGGTTCGCCAGCTACTTCCCATATGACTAAACCCACATCATCACCACCTACAAATCGACGTTCGACTTGTTTCTGCGTTTCTTCAGCCGGCGGCTCTTCGTCCATTGCATCAATCATAAAATCGCGAAACCATGTTTGTAAAACCGGACGATCTTCTTCAACGATAGCCCGCATGTTTCCCGCAATACCTTGTGGAAAAACGACTTCTGTCAGTGCATAAATCCGTTGAGACATATGCATGTGATAATCTTGGCCGGTCAAGTCTTTCCACAGCTTAGCAAAGTCCTCCGCGAATGGCATCGAACCGATTACACCCGGTAACTGGCCAAATTCAGCCTTAGCCTGTTTCGCAATAAATTGCAAAACAGCATCACTCTTGGTAGTGGTTAAGTGCGAAAGCAAAAGATTATGCGGTGGAGTTCTAAAAAGGATTGCCAGTATTTGCCCAGCATGGTCTTCGACACTGGCTAAATAATAATCTGTATAGCGCGAATGGGGATTCTTAACCTCGTGGGCTAATCCTAAAATTAGATTATTTTCTGCCTCATTTTTTAGCAAAAAAGGCAACGCATAATCATAGAATTCAACTGGATTTTCAAAAACACGATACTTCATGATCACCACCGTTCTATTGTTATATCCAACGTAGAATTAGGGTTTTGTCACCAATAACTGCTTCGCTTGAGCAATTTGTTGGATTACCGCTTCTGGACCTGTGCCACCCGTTGCGCGTCGTTTTTCCACGGCATGCGCAAAATCAAGTTCGGTGTAGAGTGATTCATCAAAGAGCACTGATATTCCTTGGTAATCCTCTATTGTCAATGCTGAGAGACCGACATTTTTTTGCTCAGCGAGTTGAACCACCTGCCCGATAATATGATGTGCTTCCCGGAACGGCAAATCTTTTTCCAGAACCAGCCAATCCGCCAATTCAGTCGCTAACATATTTTCATCAAAAGCGGCGCGGAGTTTTTCCTCATTAAATTGCAAATGGGTTACCATTTGGCTCAAAACGGGCATCAAGGTCATTAAGGTGGCGTAGGTGTCGAAGAGCGGTTCTTTATCTTCTTGTAAATCCTTGTTATAGCCACTCGGCAAACCTTTGAGTGTGCTCAGCAAGCCCATCAAATTTCCGAGTAAACGTCCGGCTTTGCCACGCGCCAGTTCCATCGGGTCAGGATTACGCTTCTGTGGCATAATACTTGATCCCGTGCTATACGCATCCGGCAAAATAACAAATCCCAAAGCTGGATTGCTATAAATAATAATGTCTTCAGCCAATTTACTCAGATGTACGCCGATCAAGCTCGCCGCAAACAGAAATTCCGCAATGCTATCGCGATCCGATACTCCATCTAAACTGTTGTACGTGACCCCCGCAAAACCTAAATCTTCGGCGAGTTTTTCGCGATTGATGGGATACGGCGTTCCCGCCAAAGCGCTTGAACCCAACGGACTAATATTCACACGCGCACGTATTTCCTGAAAACGGGTACGATCACGTTGGAGCATCCAGAAAAAACTCATTAATAAGTGCGCGACTGTAATGGGTTGGGCGGGTTGAAAATGGGTATAGCCCGGAATAATCGTCGTCAAATGTTGTTCGGCTTGACCAATCAGCGCATATTGCATGCCAACCAGTAATTCATCAACTTGATCGCAAGCACTCCGCAACCAAAGCCGAATATCGGTGGCAATTTGGTCATTACGGCTCCGTCCGGTATGCAATTTACCCCCAACTTCACCGATGAGTTCAGTTAAACGTCGCTCAACAGCCGTGTGAATATCTTCATCGTTCGGATGCACAGCAAATTCATCATTATCGAATTCTTCTAAGACCGTCGCCAAACCATCTTGAATTTGTTGCGCTTCGTCGGCTGTTAAAATGCCAGCATCTGCCAACGCTTGGGCATAAGCATGACTGCCTGCGATATCGACCGCATATAGTACGCGGTCAAAATCAAATGAATTATTGAGCGCCTGCATCAACACATCTGGTGCGGTGCTAAACCGTCCGCCCCACAATTGATATTTTTCTGACATAAATAATCCTTTTATTGAGATAAAAATCTTGTCTTAAAAGAAAAAATCATACCTTTTTTGTACAAAAGGTAAGCTCAAAAACTTTAAGTTTATGCGTAACTTATTTATGAAAAAAGGACTCTAGCACCTTTTGGAGAAGGGCGCGAGTCCTTTCAATTGTCGCTTTTGCTGATATTTAGTTTAGTAGACGTAGACAGTCGAGCCTTCGCCTAAAAAGTCGAACAACCATTTGGCATCGGAAACAGTCAAATTCACACAACCATGACTATGTGGATAACCAAAGCTATCATGCCAATAGGTTCCGTGTAAACTAATCAATCCGTTGAAATATTGCGCATAAGGCACTTTGTCGAGCGAATAGTAATCTGAGTCGCCCTCCGCGCCGCTCATAATCCCGGCTTCAACACGCACGCCAACTTGATAGGTACCTTCGGGCGTATCCCATTTGCCGTTTTTCAGGCCAGAAGAAACCAATGACGCCATGACAGGTGTGCCGCCACTATAGGCCACGAGGTTTTGCTCATAGAGATTAACTGCCGCCCAATTTCCACCAAAGCTAGCTGGTGTACCCGGATACACAATGCTCAAGTTTTGTTGATTGGTCCATAAGTTCGGACCGATAAGATGCCAATCCCAACCGCGTACATTGACCGT
>JBNLCD010000006.1:0-33074 GCA_050303635.1 Anaerolineae bacterium | reverse complement strand
TTTCCCGACCCTAACCCTGTGCTACAATAAATTTCCCTCTTTTCGCCGAAAATAATCATAGAATGGGAAACCGAAATCATGAGCGATAATCATCGTTTAGGGAACAACGTGGATGCTAATGGAATCGCTAGTCTTGATGTCACAACACTCAAAGAATACATGGATAACAATGCTGACTTGGTAGTGGTGGATGTCCGTGAGCCCTTTGAACTAACCATCTGTCAACTTGAAGATGCCCTGCATATTCCCATGAATCAAATTCCGCATCGCCTCAATGAAATTCCACAAGACAAACCCGTCATTTTTATGTGTCATACTGGCATCCGCAGTTATAATGTCGCCGCTTGGCTTCAACTGAATCAGGGTTATACAAATGTCCATAATCTAACGGGGGGCATTCATGCTTGGGCCGTCGAAGTTGATTCTGATATGGCTGTATATTAAAGACGGATTTTGTGAATGAATGGTGCGTGGTTGTCCCATAGGCTACACTTGCTTGAGTTTATGAATAACAAGTCTGCATTGCGATATGAAATTAACAGTATCACTGGTAGGACGAAGCCGATGTGCTTCACCGTCCGCAAATAGGATGCAATTCGAAAACGATGGATAAATTTTGCAGGATACTTATTGGTCTGTCTCATAATTGACGGGGTATATTGGCCCAGCGTACACGGCTAAACCGAGAATCGAAGCTTGCTTTAGCATGCTTGTCTTTATAACTAGCGGTATGGCTTCAGCCTACCGCGTTTCTAGCGAGAAAATGTTACTGCTTTATTTACGAGACAGGCCACTTGTTGCGTTATTGATATTTGAGACACAAAAAGCGCCTTCCGACTAGAGAAAGCGCTTTTTATCATTGTCACCAATATTGCTTATCGAGCCAATACGGCGCGAATACTCTCCACAATTAATTCATGCTCGGCCTGATGCATCCGCTCCGCAAAACTATCCACCGTATCATCCGGCAGAATAGGCACTACCCGTTGTTGAATGACTTCACCCGCATCGACTTCGGGAATAACATAATGCATCATACAGCCACTCTCGACAATTTCACCCTCTTGATAAGCTTCAAAGGCGCGTTCAATGGCATGCGTTCCCGAAAATTGCCCCGGTAGTGCTGGATGTAAATTGATCACTTGTCCTGGAAAATGACTTAAAAAGACAGGCGTAAAAATATGCATCCACCCTGCTAAGACAATCAAATCAGGTTGATAAACTTGTACTTTTTCCACCAAATCCGCATCATAATCTTCGCGTGATTTTCCAGCATCACGATACGGTTTAAACGGAAAATACAGCGTCGAAATATTCGCTTGTTCAGCGCGTTCAAGTGCATAGGCTTGTTTACGATTCGAGATGACAACTTCAATTGATGCTTCAATCTGACCCAACTGAATCGCATCCATAATCGCTTGCAAATTGGTACCGGAGCCTGAAACCAAAACCACTAAGCGTTTCATGCATCCAATCCCTCGATGACAACTTGGCCTGTCGCCGTAATTTCGCCCACGACATAGAGTTCTTCATTCAAACTCGCTTTGGCCAAGTCGACTTGTTCAGCCGGAATCACAATTAACATGCCTAAACCCATATTGAATACACGGAACATCTCACTTGCCGCAATGTGGCCATGTTCTTGAATCAAATCAAATATCGACAATTCAGGCCATGTCCCGCGTTGAATATTTGCGCCGATGCTTTCCGGTAAAATCCGCGGGAAATTATCGACAATCCCGCCGCCGGTAATATGCGCTAAGCCGTGAATATCTAGCCCAGCTTGCCAGAGTGTTTCAATTTGCGCTAAATAACTACGATGCGGCTGTAACAAAATCTCACCCAGACTCGTGCCAAGTTCAGCCCGTTCTTCGTCCCAATCAAAATCGGCTAGGACATTCCGCGCTAATGAATAGCCGTTAGTGTGCAAACCACTGGAAGCCAATCCCAAGATGACATCGCCGACTTGAATAGCTTGCCCATCCAATAAACGACCTTGTTCGACAACTCCAACAACGGTGCCGACCAGATCAATTTCGCCGGATTGATAGACACCGGGCATTTCGGCTGTTTCACCACCCAGCAAGGCACAGCCGACGTTCTGACACGCCGCCGCCATCCCTTGCACAATGGTTGCAATTTTCTCCGGCTCAAGCTTGGAACTCGCCACATAATCGAGGAAAAAGAGCGGACGCGCACCCTGTACCAAAATATCATTCACGCAGTGGTTGACAATATCGTGGCCAATTGTGTCCCAACGATCCAGTTGAACCGCAACTTTAGTCTTGGTGCCGACACCATCCGTCGAAGCAACCAAGATGGGATTGGCCAGTTGTTGCAAGCCTTGCGCCGAGAATAACCCGCCAAAATTGCCTGTATCTGACAAAACTTCAGGCGTATACGTTGCCTGAATAGCTTGTTTCATCATATTGACAGCGCGTTGACCGGCATCAATATCCACGCCTGCCTTGGCATAATGATTCGGTTGGCTCATGCGTGTTGATACTCCTTGCCGATATCGCGGCGATAATGCATACCTTCAAATTCAATTTGTTCAACTTGAGCATAGGCTTCTTGCAATGTGGTCGCTAAATCGTCGCCCAAAGCGGTTACAGCCATAACCCGTCCGCCAGAGGTCACAAGTTTCTCACCATTGCGTTTGGTGCCGGCTTGAAAAATAATCGTGTTTTCAGTGGTAGATTCTGCGCCCGTAATGGGCAACCCTTTAGGATATGCTTCGGGATAACCCGGCGACGCCAAAATAATGGTTGCGCAAGCCGAAGACTTCCACTGCAAATCAACTTCAGCAAGATTCCCATTGATACATGCCCACAAAACATCGTACAGATCATTTTCCAAAAGTGGCAAAATCACCTGCGTTTCAGGGTCACCCAAGCGACAGTTATATTCTAGAACACGAATGCCGTCATCAGTCAGCATCAAGCCAGCAAACAACACACCTTGATACGAATTGCCCTGTTGCCGCATCCCATCAATCACCGGTTGCAAAACAGTGTCTTGAATTTCGGCCAGTTGTTCAGGTGACACATCTGGGGTCGGTGTAAATGCCCCCATCCCGCCTGTATTCAGACCTTGATCACCATCGAGAGCACGTTTATGATCACGCGCCACCGGCATTTGCACCACGGTTTGCCCATCCGCAAAAGCCAAGACAGAAATCTCACGGCCCATCAGACGTTCCTCAATAACGACTTGCTGGCCTGCTATACCAAACGTCTGCTGTTGCATGATTTGGTGAAGGGCATCTTCAGCTTCAGCCACGGTATCACAGACCAAAACGCCTTTACCTGCCGCCAAACCATCGGCTTTGACCACCACCGGACGACCAAAATTACGTACAAACTTGAGGGCCACATCATAATTCGTGAAAACGCCATATTCGGCTGTCGGGATATGATTCGCTTGCATAAAATCTTTTGCGAAGGCCTTGGAACCTTCCAGCTGGGCCGCCGCTTGAGCCGGACCAAAAATCGCTAGACCTGCCTCGCTGAAGACATCAACAATACCATCTACCAAAGGTACTTCAGGCCCAACTACCGTTAGGTCTATCTGCTGTTCTTGGGCAAATTGCAATAAATCAGCAATAGCTGTCAGCTTGACATTTTCACAAGCGGAACGCGGCTCCAAGCCTGTCGCCTCAGGATTAGCGGGCCATGTTGTGCCCCCATTCCCCGGTGCCACATAGATTTGCCCAACTTGGGGCGAACGGGCGAGCGCCCATGCCAACGCATGTTCACGCCCACCATTGCCAACAATCAAAACTTTTTTATTGTTCGCCATCAACTACCCCCACGATGCCTCAAAAATAAGCTTTTCGCGGTCATCATCGAAGAGCCAGTCCGGAATATCGATCGGATATTGTCCAGAGAAACACGCAGAACAATAACCCGGTTGTCGACCAACCACGCTATGAATCGCATCGAGCATCCCCGGTAAACTCAAATATTCAAGGCTATCCGCGCCGACATGCTCGCAAATAGCGGGTACATCCAACCGCGCGGCAATCAACTCTTTATAGGTCGCCATATCCACGCCCATAAAGCACGGATGCTTCACTGGCGGGGATGAAACGCGCACATGCACCTCTGCCGCGCCACTCTCGCGCAACATTTGCACCAAGGGCCCCAGCGTATTCCCGCGCACGACTGAATCATCAATCAAAATGATGCGCTTACCTTCAAGATTGGGAATCAAGGTATTGAACTTGAGATGTACGCCTTGTTTGCGTAATTTATCGTCCGGTTGAATAAAGGTCCGCCCGATATAGCGATTTTTGATGAGCCCTTCCGTAAATGGCAATTCATGTTGTTGGCTGTAACCAATTGCCGCCGGAATTGAAGAATCCGGCACCGCCACCACAATATCCGCTTCAGCGGGTGATTCTTCTGCCAACTTACGGCCCATTGCTTGGCGAATCTGATGCACAAATTGACCATCCATAATCGAATCCGGACGGGCAAAATAAACATATTCAAATACGCATAAGGCCCGTGTTTCAGTTTTGTTCGGAGCAAAAGATGTCATGCCGTTTTCATCGAAACGCAGAATTTCACCGGGCTCCACTTCACGCACAAATTCAGCCCCAATCGTGCTCAGTGCACAGGTTTCAGAAGCAATCACATAACCTTCATCCATTTGACCGATACACAATGGACGCAAACCGCGCGGATCGCGCATGGCATACAGTGCATTCCGTGTCAAAATGGTGAGTGAATAGGCACCCTCGGCAATGGCCATCAACGCCCGCAGACGAGCCACCCAATGATCACCTTCTTGCTCGTATTGTTGTTCTTCTTCGGTCCACAATTCGGGCGGCGCGGCTAAAATTTGGGTGATGATTTCGCTATCCGTCGTTGAGGTCAACCCCACGCCACGTTGCAACAAGCGTTGCCGCAATTGGAGAGCGTTCGTCAAATTCCCATTATGGGCCACACCGAGCGGCCCATAAATAGTTTCAATCAAATACGGTTGCGCATTCACCAACTTCGACGAACCCGTGGTTGAATAGCGGGTATGACCAATGCCGAGATGTCCCTCTAACGGCGAGAGATTTTCTTCATTAAAGATTTGCGCCACCAAGCCCATATTTTTATGAGAGTAGGTGCGTTGGCCATCGCATGTCGCAATCCCCGCACTTTCTTGACCTCGATGTTGCAACGCATAGAGACCAAAGAAGGTGAGGCGCGCTACATCACGCCCCGGTGCATAAATCCCAAAGACCCCACACTCGTCGTGCGGATGGTCGTCAAATTCAAACATTCGGCTTTATCCTTGATTTAAAGCACTATCGTCGTTAATGATGGTGTCGATATAGGCTTGTTGACTATTTTTTAAGCGGGCCTTCAATGCTGGGTCGCTCAGACTCAAAATCTTGGCCGCCATAAGCGCCGCATTTTTGGGTTCCAGCACCACACCCGGCGCAACCCCACTCGGCATACGTAGTGATGAAAAAACATCATTGCCGCCAAAAGTACTGGACGCCGGCGGACAAGCAATCACAGGTGCCAAAACTTGCGCATCTACAAAACCGCTTAAAGCATTGGAGCGTCCAGCAATTGTAATATAAACCTTAGCGCGTTCATCCGCTTCGTAGAATTGCAACAATTTCAAGACATGACTCGGTGTTTTGTGCGCCGAGCCAATGCGCATTTCATAAGCCACTTCCAAACTATCCAGCTTTTCCCCAATTTTTTGGGCATGTTCGAGATCAGATTTTGAACCCATCAAAATAACAACCAAACTCATAGTTACACCTCTACGCGATAAGCATTCAAGTTACGGACAATACGCTCAGCCACAGGCTGTTCACCGGGCACGAAATCTTGGCCAGTCAAACGTTCAAATGAATCGATATAACGGGCGGCGGCTTGGGCAAGGAAGTCCGCAGGCATTTCCGGCGGCGTACCATCCCCACGATAGCCTTGTTCAGCCAACCATTTACGCAAGAATTCCTTGTCATAATTTTGTGGTTCAGTACCGGGTTGATAACTATCGAGCACCCAATAGCGGCTTGAATCAGGCGTATGAACTTCGTCAATCAAAGCCAGTTCACCGTTAATCATGCCAAATTCATATTTAGTATCGACCAAAATTAAGCCTGCTTTTTCAGCAACTTCTTGACCACGTTTGAAAATAGCAATCGCAACTTCTTCAATCTTTTCCCAGAGCGCTTGTTCGATCAAACCTTGTTCCAAAATCTCATCACGGGTCAGGCGTTCATCGTGCTTGCCACCGGTAGCCTTGGTGGTTGGCGTGATAATCGGTTCTGGCAAACGATCATTCTTTTGCAACCCATCCGGTAATGAAATCCCGTACGGTTGGCGCTCACCATTGTTGTAGAGCGTCCACAAAGAAGTGCTGGTTACCCCCGTGATATAGCCGCGCACAATGACTTCCACCGGCAACGGTTCAGCCGTGTGGGCAATCATCACATTCGGGTCGGGCGTATCAATCATGTGGTTGGTCACAATATCGCCAAATTGTTCGAACCACCACGCGCTGAGTTGGTTGAGCACCTGCCCCTTAAACGGGATCGCGCCCAGTACGCGGTCAAAGGCCGATACGCGGTCAGTGGTGATCAAAACCTTCTTATCACCCAAGGTGTACATATCCCGGACTTTACCTGTTTGTTTTTCGCCCCAATCTTCCAAGGCAACTGATTGCAGAGCAGTCGGTACGGCTTTTAGAATTTCTTCATGTGTTAGATTAGGCATTCTTCACTCCATTTTTAAATAGTTCTAACCCCATCAGGCCTGCTTCATTGCGATGCCAACGGGGGTGTTGCCAGGGGAAAACATGATCTTCCGGATGAGGCATGAGACCGAGCACGTTTCCGGCTGGATTACTCAAACCCGCAATATTCAAAACGGAACCATTTGGATTATCGGGATAACTAGCTGGTTCACCGGCACCCGTTACATAACGTAAAGCGATTAGATTTTCAGAGTCGAGGGTTTGGGCCACTGTTTCATCACGCACGGCCAAATGGCCTTCCCCATGCGCAACTGGACAGTAAATCGGTTGGTTTAAGCCTTGCAGGAAAACAGACTTACTCTGTTGATTGGGTTCCAGATATACCCATCGACATTCAAATTCCCGTGACTCGTTGAATGTTAAAGTCACAGCACGTTGCTCACTAAAATCGTGACCGGGTAAAAAGCCCGCTTTAACCAAAGTTTGGAAGCCATTGCAAATGCCAAGAACCGGCCGTCCACTCTCCACAAATTCAGTCATGCTCTCGGTGAGGCGGTGCTGTAAATCCACTGACCACAACACACCTGCGCCCAAGTCATCTCCGTACGAGAATCCGCCCGGAATAACGAACATGTCATAATCCAAAACGACGCGTTCACCACTAAAAATTTGATTGACATGCACAATTTCGGCTGAGCCACCCGCTAATTCACAGGCTAAGACTGCTTCCCGGTCGCGATTGGTCCCGTTGGCATGTAAAATCAAAACTTTGGGCGTTTTCGTCAGGGTCGGCACGCTCGAAATCGGCGAGTTTGTATGCGCAGTTTGTTGAGCGATTGGATAGGAACCGCGCCACGCCTGTTCCAAGTCATTCACCGAAATTGTTGTGTCAACTTGGCCATGTAAAACCAACTCATTTGTATTCGTAACGGTCCCGATTTTCGCGAAGGGCGTATCCGCTAAGATAGTTTCAAACGACGCTACATCTTCCGGTTGAACTTCGACCACGAAACGGCTCAATGATTCAGCGAAAAGCGTATGCGTTTCATTATTGATGTTATCTGCACCCAAAATACTGGAGATTTCAACATCAGCCCCTAAACGTCCAGCCAAACACATTTCAGCGAGCGCCACACCTAGACCACCTTCGGAGCAATCATGACAGGCTTGTACCAAATCTTGTTGCATGGCTTGATGCAAGGTCCGGAAATGATCAAGCGCATTTACGACAGGTTGCGGCATCTCGCCACCGTGTCCATCCACCACCATTGCATAATGACTGCCGCCCACTTCATCGCGGGTTTCGCCAATTACGTACAACACATTGCCGGATTGCTTCAAATCCATGGTGGTGGTGTGTTTCGTATCTGGCACGATACCCAATGCCGAAATCAACAAGGTGCCGGGGATAGTATGCCGTTGCCCATATTTATCGGTGTATTCGTTATTCAGGCTATCTTTACCGGAAATGTAAGGCGCACCATACGCCAGTGCCGCATCATAACAACCTTGCGAAGCACGCACGAGTTTACCCAGTCGATCTGGTAAATCTGGATTACCCCAGCAGAAGTTGTCCAAAATCGCAATTTGGTCAGGATCAGCCCCCACAGCCACCGCATTGCGCAATGCTTCATCAATTGCCGCCCAAGCCATATTGTAAGGATCAATATCTGTGTATTGCGGACAAATCCCCATGGAGACCGCCGCACCCCTTGGCCAATTTGATTGAGTCGGTTTGGCATGCATCTGGCTATCCAGTGGTGTCAAAACAGTGGCATCACCGGGGCCATGATTCGCCACACCCACCAACGGCTTGACCACGGTACCACCTTGCACTTCATGATCATAGCGCCGCACAATCGGTTCTTTACTGCGAATATTCGGATGCGCCAACAGCTTCAACAGTACATCTTTAATTGCTGAACTTTCGGCCGAAGCGCTAAACAGTTGCGTGGGTTCAGCTTCCCAAACAGCTTGCATATGACGCGGCGGCAAACCATCATGCAGAAAGTCTGAACTCAGGTTCCCCACTTCGCGTTCGCCATCATAAAGTAAAAAGCGGCCTGTAGGCTCAAATTCACCGATACAGACCGCTGTTACATCTTGTCCTGCGCAGATTTCACGAAGGGCATCCCAATTTTCGGGAGACACCGCTAAAACCATACGTTCTTGGGCTTCGCTCAGCCAAATTTCCCAGGGGCGCAAACCCGGATATTTGAGCGGCACCTGATTAAGCTGGATACGGGCTCCAATGCCTTCGCCCATTTCCCCAATCGCTGAAGACAGTCCGCCTGCCCCGCAATCAGTAATGGCATTGTAGAGTTTCGCGTCACGGGCCTGCAAAATCGCTTCCAGCACCTGCTTCTCATTAATCGGATGCCCGATTTGGACGGCACTGCCGGATTCTTCACCCGTGACATCGCTCATTTCCATGCTGGAGAATGTTGCTCCGCGTAAGCCATCCCGCCCCGTATGACCACCCAGAACGACAATCAAGTCATTCGGCTGGACTTCGGTGGGATTCGAGCCATGCGGCAAAATTCCCAAACAGCCACAATACACCAACGGATTGCCCACATAGCCTTCATGGTAAAGAACAGTCCCGTTGACGGTGGGAATACCCATCTTATTGCCATAATCTTCAATGCCATGCACCACGCCTTCTTTAATACGGGTTGGGTGCAATGTACCAGTTGGCAATTCATCAAGCGGCAAATCTTGCGGACCAAAACACAGGGCATCCGTGTTCGCGATAGGTCGGGCACTTACCCCGATCACATCCCGCACAACGCCACCCACACCTGTATTGGCTCCCCCAAACGGCTCAATGGCTGAGGGGTGATTATGTGTTTCGGCTTTAAACGCCAAATCCCACTCATCATCAAAGGCAATAATCCCGGCGTTGTCAACAAAGACCGACCGTAACCACGGTTTATTGAGTCGCTCAGTGGCTCCCCGAATATAGGTATTGAGCAAGCCATTTACCGTTTCCGTTGATTCAACATTGCCCACTTTTTCTGTATAGTCAATCGTGGCGCGGAAAGTCTTATGGACACAGTGTTCGCTCCATGTTTGGGCGATCATTTCCAGTTCCACGTCAGTGGGGTCCCGTTCTTCACTTTGATAATAAGTCTGAACCGCTAACATCTCATCGAGATTAAGCGCCAAACCACGTTCATTACTGATCTGAAGTAATCGTTCAGAATCCGCAAAACGCAGTTCAATCATTTCAACGGTGCCATCACTCGCTATATGCTCAACATACGGCGGCGTTAACACTTGATCAATGGCATAACGTTGAATAACTTCATTCGAAAAGACTTTTGTGGCTAATGTCGCTAAATCTGTCGAACTTAAATTGCCTTCCAGAAAATAGCGTTGACCCGTGGCCGCCCATGTAATGCTTTCTAATCCAAGCGTTTGGGCAGTTTTAACCAAATTCTCTGCGACCGGATCCGTGACACCGGGTAATAAACTGACATCAAGTGTGTGATCGGCGGGAATTTCAGAAGTGGGAATTTCGGCGGGGGAAGAAATTTGAAAACTCTCTGTGACGGGGTCTGTTAAGAGCTTTTCACTAAGCTTTTGCACGTCATACTCAGTGCCTAATATAAAAAAAACACGGGCGACGTGACAGCCCGTTAGCGAAGGTATACCGAGTTGTTGGGCGGCTGTTACCCAGCGCGCACCGGAAGTCTGCCCATCCATCGGACGGGAGAGTACCTCCACTCGCATGTGTTTGATTTGATCCACTCAATCCTCCTTGTTGAATTGAACGGAGGTTATCATAGCGATAAAATTTTTATTTTTCACGGGTCATTTTGCACAAATCCTTAAACAGACCTTTAATCTACCCTAACAATTCATACATCAAATCTATAAAACTTAGTTATATCGATGATAACAAGTATTCAAAAGTGCATGGAGTCACAGGAAAGCCTTTAAAGTCAAGTTGCATATACGTAATACTAAGATTATAATCACTTCAAATACTGATATTTTAGTGAAAGCAAAGAACCCAAGTTTCTACTTGTATCAAAGCCCTATTCTTGTCAAGTTAACCTTCTTACCAACCATTACTTAGTCTTACGCTCAATAAATGTCAGATACTCATATGAAAATTTCAGAACAATGTGGATGTAAAAAATAATTCATTAGCTCCCATCATTACCTCCAAAGAATTCCAGGATGCTTATCGCTCATTGAGCAAAGCCAGTTTCTTGGAATATAATCCCCTGCGCGGCTTTATTTTGGTCAAACAGTATGCCCTGATGCACTATCAATCAGAAAGCCCGGCTAGCCTAACCTATGCCGCTGTCTATATCTTAGAAAATTTGGTAATTGATCATCTCGTGAATTTGCGGCAAAAGTTCGATCTACCCGCGCCGGATTTTAACGCCTCCCTATCTCAAGTTATTGACGATATTCAACAAGATGTCCGCACCGATAACACCCATTTAATTGGACTGAGCTATATCTATCATCGTTATATTCGCAGTGACCTAGAATTTACTGTGGAAAAACTTGAAACCCACTATGCTTTGATTAAGCGGAGTTTACGCCGTTATGCGAATCGCGAACTTGAAGAGTTACGCCTCACCTTAATTGAAGCCGAAATGCATCAACGCCGCCAGCATTGGCAAGCATTATCTAAACAGAAACTTCCTAAATTTCATGGCGTTCAATTAGTGGGCCAAACACGTTATATCCAACATCTGGTAGATCAGTTCATCCACCAAAATGTCTACCATATTTATCTTTTCGGGCCAAAACAATGTGGAAAGTCAACGCTTGCCCAACAAACTGCGTCAGCCCTAATTGACCAAGCATTTATCCATCAAATTGTGTACATCGACTTTCGCCAGATAACCGTTGAAATAAGCCCTGAAGCATTTATAGATTTGGTCGAAGCCCAACTCCCCATACCTAACGGTGATTCTATTCAAGATTATTTAGCGCTTCTCGCTCAGCACAATGAACAATTAATATTAGTCCTCGATCACATTTCTGACTGGCATCGTATACTGCCCCAAGCTGATCAATGGCTCAGTCATTGCCTTGTTTTGGCGACGAGCACCTTCCCACTTGCTAATTGGCGCGGCATCAGCATGGAATGTGAAAAACTAGATCGCACGGATAGTATCCGCCTGATGTCCTTTTATGATCGGCGCTATCCCAAAAAACTGACTGAGTCAGTCTATTTCAAGTTGTTTGAAGAATTGGGGGGCCATCCCCAAAAATTAAAATTGGCCATCCTCCATTATGATCCTGACAAGTCGATTCCTGTTTCCCAACTTGTCCAAACCACCCATCGTGAATATACACTGCAACAATGGCACAATTTGTCTAAAAATGGCCAACGGCTCTGGATACTAACCGCTATTCTGCAAAATGAAACCGATTCCATCAGTGTCGCCCAACTGACAGAGACATGGACAAAAGCATTAGGTTTCGCCGAGATTGAAATCTCAGAATATCTTCCATATTTAGTAAATACGGGTCTGATAATTCAGGACATGGCGCATTCAGTTTCCACCTATTTCATCGAAGATGATATTTTGGCTATTATTCAAACCAGTCTTGTCTACACAGATATGCTCAACGAATTTATGACTGTTGATCTGGGACAATATCAACTTGCTTTACTTGAACGACTAGCCGAACAAGTTGTTGATTATGAAAAGCTACGTCCTCAATTATTTGAGGTTAAAGAAACCATTTTAGTCAGTGGCGCATGGCAACGCTGGCAAAATCTATTGACACTACTCCGCCAACAACAACTCCCCTCCCACTTTGAATTAGAAATGGATCTGGAAAAAGCAATTGCCTGGCGCTGGTCAGGTCAGTTTGAAAAAGCCTTGACCCAACTTCAACGCATCATATCGCTCAGTAAAAACCAGCAATTACCTGAAATAACTATCGAAACATTAGTTGAAGAATCCAACGTGCAATATTGGCTCGGACATACAGAAGTTGCCCACCAATCTGCGCTTGAAGCCTATGACTTGATGGTGCAATCAGGTCAATCATTCTTACAAGATCGCTGTCTCATAGCGTTGGCGCAATCACTGAGTCAATCCAACCCAGTTCAAGCCCGCCAGTTCTTAAACCAAGTCTCCCAACTGGATGCACAGGTCTGGGATGTCTTAGCCCGCATTGAATTAGCCGTCGATAATGGGCAAGCCGCGCTCAAAGCCGCCCAACAAAGTGTGGAAGCCACGATTGATACACCGGAACATCCGGCCCATGCCCGCGCGATTGGTCTTTATGCCCGCTTACTAGATTATGACGGGCAGTATCACCAAGCTGTGCGCGAATTTAACTACGCCATCAGTCTGCTTCAAGTCAATCGGGATTGGCTCGGTTTAGCGCGTTTATATACAAATTACAGCCTAGCCTGTATCCACTATGCCAGTGAAGTGCTTGATAAAGATCGACCTGAATTTATTCTCTTGGCCGAACAAGCTATTCAAACAGCACTCAGGCTCCATCAAAATCTCCAAGATCCGGTATCCCATAAAATTGCCCAAGATTCGTTGATTTACATCAATCAGGTTAAGGATATTCTGGCACGTCGCTAAATAACCTCCCAATTTTTTGGTGTTTCACCAGCAATCAGTAGCCAACCGCTATACTCTGTGGTAATTTCTAGCATAGCGCATGGTTCAAGCTGAAAAATTTTCTAACCAATGATTGCACGGCTATCAAGGTATTTTGCTTGTCAGACTACCAGCAATCTACTATGCTACAAGTAACCATATTTCCAATAACCAAAGCCAAAGATTGAGGGTAAAGTCCCCATGCAAAAGAAAATCATTGCCATCATCATATTATTGAGCTTAATGGTGTTTAGTGTTCCTGTGTCACCGCTTTATGCTCAAGATAACGACCTAACCCAGATTGCCAATGCATATCGCAATCAAGTGAATTGGACAACCTACCATGCCAGTGCATCAACGCGTCAACAAATGGCATTTAGCTTAGAAGCGGGTGAAATTCGCTTTGAACAAGCGGATACAACAATATCAAATCTTGATGCATCCTATGATCTTTCGAATGGCGCACTCGCTGGCACACTCGAATCGACAATATCGCAACGTGTATCCGCTGGGGGGCGCGATGCAACTGTCCTTGATTCCTCAGCCAATGTGGCTGTTATTAATGTAGACGATACGATTTATATTCAAGGCGAAATCAGTGATGCTGAGAATGACTACAATACGCCATCTTGGGCTGTCTTAGACCCCGATGCCACCAGTTTCGATATCGCTGATCTCATCGACAATTCAGATTTCCGCGATGTGGAAGCTTTTGCCGATGTCATTGAAGAAACAGGCACCATCGTCAGTAGCGAAACTGTCAATATTCGTCAATATGACAACGACTTGACCTATTATCTTATTGAACTTGATACCGAAGCTGGCCTTGAAGTGCTCAACATCGACTTCGAGAATCTACTTGTGCCTGCTCTCGAAAACGAATTTGTTGAAGAAGCTGTTTTCTGGGAGCGTGCCTATGAAAATTCAGAATTGCGCCTCGGCGTCTTCTTAGATAGCGAAACTGGCGCGCTGGTTGCCGAAAATATCATCCTAACGGTGAATGTCCAAATGGATGAAACGGATATGCCAAGTGCCCAAGAAGAGATTTTACTGGTCGTTGATTATTCATATGAGTGGTCCAATCTGTATACCGCTGTCAACGAACCTGTGACGATTAGTGAGCCAGATGTTGAATAACCACTAAGTCAATAATTAGCCTAAAAGACAGGCCAACACCTGTCTTTTTTTATTCTTTGATCAATTGGTTCGTCTTAATAATTGACGGGGTATGTCGGCCAAGTGCACGCGGTTAAAGCGAGAATCAAAGCTTGCTTTAGCATGCTTGTTTTTACAATTAGCGGACAAGCCTTTCAGCCTACCGCGTTTCTCGGGGAGGAAACACTACTGCTTTATTGGCAAGACAGACCATTAATGCCATCATAAAAAATTATTCAATGATGATCTCAGTTAGTTGCAGGCTATCGCAATTTCTTACCTACCGGAAATTTGGTCAATCTAGGCATAGAGCTCGGTTTGATAAAAGAGTAGCGCTAGCGTGAAACGCTCGATTATTTTATAACAAGGCGGCTTCAGCCCCTTGTTCCTTATAGAAATAGTATCTACTGAGGTTTATTAATTCCGCGGACGAAAGTTGACGTCAGACAAAATGCCTTTCATAATTGAGCCATGCTAACACCAATCATCACTACCAAACTCTATAAACCAGCGCCGCCGCCTGACTTGGTGTTACGCCCACGTCTATTTAAGATTCTACGGACAAGCACAGCTAAACTCACCCTGATTTCGGCACCCGCTGGTTTTGGTAAAACGACATTAGTTACCCAATGGTTAGCAGAATCTGATCAACCCAGTGCATGGCTATCTCTTGATAAAGAAGATGCGGACTCGGCTCGTTTTTTGCGCTATTTGATAAGCGCCATCCAAACCATTGAGCCGCATTTAGGCGATGCCGTTTTGGCGATGCTTCAATCACCCCAAACACCGCCACCCGAAGCAATCTTACCCGGTTTGTTGAATGAAATTGCGACAGTTGAAGACGATTTTATACTGGTTCTCGATGACTATCATCTCGCGAACACCACTTCAATTGATAACATCCTTGAATTTCTGCTTAAACATCTACCGCCGCAAATGCGTTTTGTCATCACGACCCGCGAAGACCCGAATTTGCCGCTGGCTCGTCTGCGTGCGCGCCGAGAAATGATTGAATTCCGTGCCCATGATTTGCGCTTTACCGTGGATGAAGCCACCGACTTCTTGAATGAATTGATGGGCCTATCGCTTAAAACTGAGGACATTGCCGCGCTCGAAGCTCGCACGGAAGGCTGGATTGCAGGTCTGCAATTAGCCGCAATTTCGTTGCAAAGCGCTGATGATATCCAACAATTCATTGAATCCTTCACAGGTAGTCATCAATTTGTGATGGATTATCTACTCGAAGAAGTTCTCCATCAGCAACCTGCCGCTGTTCAGACTTTCCTGCTCCAAACCGCGATTTTAGATCGCTTTTGCATCGGTCTATGCGAAGCGGTTTTAGCTGATGATAAAATCAATATCCCAGAAATTATCCACTATCTGAATCAAGCCAATCTCTTTATTGTTCCGCTTGACAACCAGCGTTACTGGTATCGCTATCACCATCTTTTTAGTGATTTATTGCGCCAACGGGTACTCGCCGATCCTGCAATTGATATTGCCGAATTGCACCAACTCGCGAGTGAATGGTATGAAGCTGAAAATGAAGAACTTGAAGCTTTTCAACATGCCGTCGCGGCCAATGATATTGAACGTGCAACCCGTCTTGTCGAAGGTGGTGGAATGCCCCTCCATTTTCGAGGTGCAATCTATCCCGTGATCAATTGGTTAACGAGCCTACCAACCGCCACACTCGAAAACAATCCGACTTTATATATGATGTATATCGCCAATTTAGTGATGTTGGGTAAACCCGAAGCGCTAATCGAAGAAAAATTGCAATTCGCCGAACAGCTTTTAAAAGATCATCCCGATAGCCCCGCCACGCGTGATTTTATTGGACAAATTGCGGCTAATCGGGCAATGTTAGCTATTCCCAAGAATGATATTCAGACCATTCATGAACAATCGCAACAAGCCTTAGAACTTCTCCACCCTGCTAATCTATCGTTCCGCACGATTACCACCTGGACACTGGGCTTGGCCTATCAAATTTCAGGTGAACGCCAAGCCGCCATCGAGGTTTATACCGAAGCGATTCGGGTCAGTCAGGCATCGGGCAATATCATGTCCACCTTAGCCGCCGCTACCGGTCTTGGGCAAACTTTCGAAGCGCAAACCCAGTTCAACCAGGCCCTTGAAACACAGCAACTCGTCATTGATATAGCCGGTCAACCGCCGTGGCCGATGGCTTGTGAAGCTTATCTAGGGATGGCCCGCATTTACTACGCCTGGAATGATATAGTTACAGCCCGTCAATACGGTGACTTGGGACTCTACCTAGCTCAGCAATTACCCAATGTTGACTCCCCGATCTCGGCCTATCTTCTGCTCGCCAAAATAGACCGTGCCCAAGGCAATCTTGAAGCGGCCAGCAAGTTATTGGTGCAAGCTGAACAATTTGCGCACCAAACAAATTTTCAACACCGTTTACCCGAAATTGCTGAAGAACAGGTCCGCCTCAGTTTGTTGCAAGGGGATTATGCCACGGCCATGGAACTCGTCGAGACCTATACCATTCCCTATGCCGCCGTCCGACTGCATATCGCCTTAGGCAATTTCGCTGAAGCCAACGAGCTACTAACTGACTTGCGAATCACCGCTGACCAACAAAATTGGATTGATGCCCAACTCAAGACCATGATCTTGCAGGCTTTAGCATGGCAGACTCAAAAAGACACCGATCAAGCACTCCAAGTGCTGAGTGCCATCTTTAAACACACCCAACTTAGCGGAGAATGTCGCCTTTTCCTCGATGAAGGTCTGCCAATAGCGCAATTGCTGGCTGAAGCATTGGTCAAAGGTATCATGCCCAATTATGTCAAACAATTGCTCAGTGTCTTTGAAGCAGAACATGCCTCTGCAAATGATACGGAAGACGACTGGAGTTTTGCGGCCTCCCAATTCCTTGTCGAACCCCTCACCGAACGCGAACTTGAAATTCTGCGTCTCATTGCCCAAGGTTATTCCAACCGGGATATCAGTGAGCAACTTTTCCTCGCCCTGAGCACCGTTAAAGGCCACAATCGCAATATTTTTGGTAAGTTACAAGTCCAAAATCGCACCGAAGCCCTCGCCCGTGCCCATGAACTTGGTCTCATTTAACCGTTTAAATAAACCGTTTCTCCCAAACCAATACCCCTACCAATACCTCAAACCCTACCAAGGGTGCTGTTGAGTCATACCCCCCGCTTGCTAAGCTATTCCTAAATCGACAAACGAGGGTCAAAAATGACCATATGAAGGAATGACTTAGGTTTATGTGCAACCCGCATTTAGCACCATCGCAACCAACACCCGACTGGATTTATGAAATTCGGCTCGATGGGCAACTTACCACCCAATGGCAAGTGTGGTTCGACAATGCAACCTGTACACCTAACGCCGATGGCACAACAACCCTAGTCTGTCCTGTCATTGACCAAGCCGCACTTTACGGATTACTCCGCAAAGTGCGCGATCTGGGACTACCGCTTATTTCCGTGCATCGTCGACCCTATTCAATCTCAGACTAATATAAAGCTCTTTCTAAAAGTTTTGGTCAAGCTTTTACAAAAGCTTGGAAAGCCTTTTTTCTAAAAAAATTTCGATGTATTACATAAGCCAATTCAATTTTCAATCACATCTAATTTCAAGGAGAATTTCTCATGCCCCAACCTGCCAATATCCCTGTCAAAGCGTATGCCCGTTTAGCCGGGGTACTCTATCTGCTTATCGCGTTTGCCGCCGTTATCCCGCACTTCTACATGCCCGACGCACTCATCGAAGCCGATAATGCCGCCCAAACTGCCCAAAATATTCTCGATAACGAAGGCCTATTCCGCGCCGCTATTGCGAGCGAAATTGTCATCTTGCTGAGCGAAGTGGTTCTTTCCATCTTGCTCTATATCTTGCTCAAGCCCATCAATCGCATGTTGGCTATGACCATGACGGTGAGCCGGTTGGTGATGACGATCGTGCACGCTTTCAACCTGATTAACTATTTCATGGTATTACTTTTACTCAGCGACAATAGCTATTTGGTCAGTTTTGACAACGACCAGTTGCACAGTTTGGTGATGCTGTTTCTGGATGCCCATCACTATGGTTTTAGCATCGGCCTTATCTTCTTTGTCCTGCACGTTTTCATTCTCGGCTACATGCTCATCAAAGCCGACTTCTTCCCCAGTATTTTGGGCTGGATGTTCTTAGTCGCCGCCTTTGGCTATCTGATTGACAATAGCCTGATCCTGTTCACCAGCGATTACGACACCACGCCAGCTTACTTAGCACTACCCATCATCGTCTCAGAAATCGCCTTGCCGCTTTGGCTCGTCGCCCGTGGCATCAACAAAGAAAAATGGCTTAATGCCGTCTAAGTTCAATCAATTCGCCTAAGGGTATTCCTGAGAGGGAGTACCCGCCATCTCAACTACCAACGTTCAACACCCAATCATTTTACAGAGGAGTAACCGCATGACCGCTACCATGAAAGCCATTGTCCAAGAAACCTATGGTTCACCGGATGTCTTAGAATTACGTGAAGTCGCTAAACCAGAACCAGCCGCCCATGAAGTCCGTATCAAAATTCATGCCACAACCATTAGCGCAACTGACGCAATTTTCCGCGCTGGCAATATGTTCTCTGCACGTATGTACTCTGGAATTTTTAAACCCAAATTTACCCGTCCGGGTGGTGAATTTGCTGGCGAGATTGAGGCCATTGGTGCCGAAGTTACCCGTTTTCAGGTAGGTGATCAAGTGATTGGCACCACAGGTCCAAATTTTGGAGCCCATGCTGAATTCATTTGTCTACCGGAAGAAGGTGTGCTCGGTACCAAACCCGCCAATATGACCTATGCCGAAGCCATTGGTTTCCATCCCGGTGGCATGACCGCGTGGCCCTTTATTCATGAAGCGGCCAATCTCCAAGCTGGGCAAAAGATTCTGATCAATGGCGCATCTGGCAGTATTGGCACCATTGCCGTACAGTTGGCCAAATATCTGGGTGCAGAAGTCATTGGTGTCTGTAGTACTGCTAATCTCGAATTGGTCAAATCATTGGGTGCGGATGAAGTCATTGATTACACCCAAGAAGACTTCACCCAAAATCTGGATTCCTACGATGTCATTTTTGATGCCGTCGGTAAGAGCAACTACTGGAAATGCAAACGTGCCCTCAAAGCGGGTGGTATTTATTTGACCACTTCCCTCGCGCCAGCTAATCTCTGGGGTATTTTATGGACGTCAAAATTCGGCACGAAGAAAGCCAAAATCGAATTTGCCGGATTGCGTTCCAGCACAGACAAGAATAATTACATGAAGTTATTCTTGGAACTTGTGGAAAAAGGTCAATTAAAGCCCGTCGTTGACCGGGTTTATCCGCTCAGTCAAATTAGCGAAGCGCACCGCTATGTGGAAACTGGCCACAAAAAGGGAACCGTTGTTGTAGCCATTCCTTAGGGTTAGCATTTTGCTCATCATCAATCCGATTTGGAGCATGATGTAAACATATCTTGTCTAAAAAAGTCACAGTCGCTTGTGGCTTTTTTGCTATTTTATCCCGCCAAATCTGTCTCAGGCGATGAACCGTAGGGAACTCGTCATTGATAATCCCCCAGCCTATCCGTAAACTGAGACCCACGTATTCTCTAATTTGTTTGAATACTATTTCGCTTAATCAATCTAGGGGAGAGATATGACCGACCCTAATCAATTTAACGAATTTGAAAATGATGAAGTGACATCTGAAGATAACGTATCAGATGAACTTTTTGACCAACTCGCGGCTGAAGAACCGCCCGTAAACGATGCTGAAGATACCAATCCTTCAGCGACCAAACCGCGTGAAGCAATTGTGCCGGCTAGTGGTAACAACATGCTGGGCAGTGTAGTCATGCTCATCGTGGCGGTTTTGATGGTGGCCATTGGGGCCCTGCTTATTTTGGGCGATAACGACGACGAATCCGCGGATAACAATCCGACCCAAATTGTCCAAAATCCAGAAAACACAGCGACGTTAGGACCAACATTAACGGTTCCACCGTCAGTCACGCCGCCGCCTTTGCCCACGGTTGATACCAATACGCAAACCGGTGAATTGCCGACTGCCGCCGCCGATGAACAAGGGCTATCTTTACTAACCCCGGTTCCGAATAGTGGCTCAAGTGGTGGCAGTATTGAACGTGACGATCATCCCTTCACGGAACAAATTAGTGGAGCCGAGAATGATTTTGTGATTTACACCGTCCAACGTGGCGACACGCTTGAATCAATTGAAGATCGGTTTAATCTCGAACTGTGCACCATTGTTTGGTCCAACGAACGGAATAAAGTCAGCCCATTGCAACCCGGCAACGAATTGACGATTCCCCCGGTCAATGGTGTCTACGCTAAATTACGTGAAAATGTTACGATCAGTCAACTCGCTGAAGAAACTGGCGTTGATCCGTACGATATCATTGACTCGCCTTATAACACTGCGCTTTTTGATGCCAAGCCGGATAGTATTTTGATCGAAGGCTTGCAAGTGATGGTTCCCGGTGGCAACGGTGGCAACTGTAATATCTGGGGCGCAGGTCCTTCTGTTGTGAGTGGCGGCGATGGTGATGGCGATCCCACCACCAATACAGGTACATATTCACTTTGGGGCTGTAATGCTACCGTAGCTGGTGGCGGATTCCCTGCCAATAATCCAATGGGGGGCAGTTATGTCTTCTATCAAGCCTTTTCCCCCGCCCATACTGGCGTAGACCTATCGGCTAATGAAGGCTTGCCCGTCTTAGCGGCAGGCTATGGTACCGTTGTTTTTGCAGGTTGGAATCAATATGGATATGGCAATACGATTGTGATTGCCCACGGCACAACATTTACGCTTTATGGTCACTTGAGCGCAATTAATGTGCGTTGTGGTCAGGACGTAAATGGTGGTCAAACCATTGGTGCGGTCGGCAACACGGGTAATTCATCCGGCCCCCACCTCCATTTCGAAATTCGCGATGCATCATTTACACCGTTGAATCCAATTTACACCATTGGTTTTTAGTGGTTAGGGTTTCATTAATATGGCTGATTTAACAACACAAGCCCCACATACGCCATCATCGAAGGGATTGAGCATTATCCTGATAGTGACGGCACTGTTGGTCAGTGGCGTTGCCTTGCTGGTGATGTTCGACCCTATCCATGATGATCCTGAACAAATCGTCAATGAACCCACAGTGGCTCCGACCCAAACCTTGGAGCCGACTTTTACACCAACCATTCCCGTCACGCCCGCACCGAGTGCTACCGTGCCGCCAACTTCCGCGCCCACGGAGTTGCCCACTGCCCAAGCGGATATTGTGGAAACCTCAGTGGCCGAAGCTGTGATTACGGACAATGGCGATGGTGAAGTGGTTCGTGATGCTGATCCCTTGACCATTAATCAACAAGTTCAACGCACCGATATTGTTGAATACGAAGTGCAATATGGCGATAGTTTGACGGGTATTGCTAATGAATTTGGTATCACCACCGAAACAATTATCTGGTCCAACGGCACATTTTATGTAAATGCTATGCGTCCCGGTATGATTCTCAACATCATGCCTGTGGATGGGGCTTATCATAAAGTGGAAGACCCGATCACCATTGCTGAACTCGCTGAGGAATACGAAGTTGAACCATATACAGCGATTATCAACTCGGACTATAACGATTTTCTGCATGATGCTACGCCTGATATGATTATTCCTGAAGGCTTCGCGGTCGTGATCGAAGGCGGCACTGGCTCCAAAGAACCCGTCTATTGGGACCCGCGTGGTGGAGCGGGATCAACTGTTGACCCTTCATCTTCCACGGGTTCAATCTATCAAGGGACGGCCCGCTTTGGTGTTGGCGATTTAGGTTCGTGTGGTGTTCAGGAAGTTTACGATGGCACCTTGCCGTCAATTAATCCCGTGCGTGGTTATGTTTTAACCACTGATTTCAACTGGAATCATCGCGGTCTCGATTTATCCGCAGTTGAAGGGACCCCCGTCCGCGCTGTTGGCGCAGGTACAGTTATTTTCGCGGGTTGGAGCACATGGGGTTATGGTTACGCAATTGTTGTCGCGCATGGTCCCGTGATGACCCTTTATGCTCACCTAACCGGCACAGGTTTTGTGTGGTGTGGTAAACATGTTGAAGCCGGCGAACACATTGCCAACGTGGGTAGCACGGGTAATTCAACGGGACCCCACCTCCATTTCGAAATTCGGAATGCGGCGGGTGTTCCCCAAAATCCACGGGATTTCCTCACGTTCGCACCTCTCCGCCAATAAAACACAATATTTTGCAACTTACAAAACAGTTCACTATCTCTCGCAGATACACAGATAGTGGGCTGTTTTTTGATTCTATAGACTAAACAGATACCCATAACCATAGAGGCATGGCATGTATTAGGCAACAAATGGTTTAATCAAGTAGATAAGCCATTATCTAAGCTCTCAGACCCTACGTTCCATTGCTGGCGCGGCGGGGTTAAAGCTTCTAATGAAATGGGTCAGTGCGCTTTAGCGTACTTGGCCTTATCCTAGCCGCAGGTTGAAATCAGCGAGGTTTAAAATTTCAAAATTTTGCCCAAACCTTGGGTCATAATTTTCCGCTAAACATACATCACCTAACACATACGATAACCATCACTCTACGCCAGTTCTTCTCTCTTCGTTTTAGCCATTAATTAACACGGAGCGTCTCGCTATAATGGCCCTAATGAATTCACCTTTATGAAGGGAAATACGATGCGACAACTATGGGCCTTATTAAGCCTTGCCCTGATTTCGACATTTATACTCTCGGCGTGTGATTTGAATGTTGAAGAAAATAGTTCTTCAGGCGGCGGTGTGGATATTAGTAATTTTTCCATGCCAGCCCGCCCGGAAAATTTAGAAACCATCCGTGTTGATTATGTCATTGATGGCGACACCCTTGACTTAGAGGATGGCAATCGTGTTCGCCTCATTGGGATTAACACGCCCGAACGCGACCAAGCCTATTATGCTGAAGCTACTGAATTTCTCAAAAATCGTGTCGAAGGCAAAACGGTTGCCCTCGAATTTGACGTGGAAGTCACCGATCAATTTGATCGCACTCTTGCCTATATTTGGCTAGATGATAGCCTCATCAATGCCGAAATTGTTCTCAACGGCTACGCCGATACCTATTTCATTCCACCTAATACTAAATACGAAGCATTATTTATTCGGGCGCAAGAAAATGCCAAAGCCGCGAACCTAAATATTTGGAAAAAAGGCAGTGGTGGACTTGAGATTCGGACAATTTTCTATGACGCGCCCGGTCCAGATAATGAAAATCCCAATGGTGAATGGATTGAGATCGAAAATATCAGCAGTGCGCGTATCAACCTCAACAATTACACGCTCCAAGATAGCAGTTCCTCCAATCTCTATACATTTGGAAATTTCGCTCTAGATTCAGGCGATATTGTGACCGTTTATTCTGGCTGTGGAACGGATACCAGTGCCGAACTCTATTGGTGTAATGACGGTTCCATTTGGAATAATGGTGGTGACTCTGCCATGCTCCGTGACAATAATGGCGATTTTGTCGACGATTACACCTATACAGGCAATTAACAGATTTAATACTCTGCCAAAGAGGATGGTCACTGGGCCATCCTCTTTTCATTTATGCACCATAATCAGCCAACCGTCTGTAACTCAGCAAGCAAAAAAGCGTGCCTTTTGCTACAATGAGACTTGGTATTCTAGTCCTAAGTCATCATATTGAGCGGTAATGGATAATCTAAGCGGAACTCAACTGGGTAAATATCTTTTAATTCGACGCATTGCGCGCGGCGGTATGGCCGATGTCTACCGCGCCCGTCAAGTGACTAACAATAGTGAAGTCGCCGTGAAAGTCTTGCGTGCTGTTGCGGATTCTGAAGATGAATTTCGGCGCTTGATGCGTCGGTTTGACCAAGAAGCGCGTATTGTTGCGGGCTTGCGTCATCCCCATGTCTTGCCGCTCCTCGATTATGGCCATGA
Source organism: Anaerolineae bacterium (assembly GCA_050303635.1). Taxonomy (GTDB): domain Bacteria; phylum Chloroflexota; class Anaerolineae; order Aggregatilineales; family J027; genus JAKEEQ01. Next base: position 8,596 of record JBNLCD010000006.1, on the reverse strand, counting down.
ACGTAGTTTCCCCTATATCGCCATGAAATTAGTCGAAGGGGGCACTCTCGCGGATATTGTTCGCGAAGGTCCATTGCCTGTTCAAGATGCGGGTGGCTGGTTGTATCAAATTGCCTCGGCTCTCGATCATGCGCACGCCCACGGCATTATTCACCGCGACCTTAAACCGACCAATATTTTGCTCGATGGTCAGGGTAATGCGTTTCTCTCCGATTTTGGGATTGCCAAATTAGACACGCAAACTTCATCTTTTACGGTTACGGGGAATGTATTGGGTACGCCTACCTACATGGCTCCCGAACAATGGCGCAGTGAAGATTTGAGCCCCTTGACCGATGTTTATGGCTTGGGGGTTTTGGTCTATTTAATGGTGACGGGTAAACCGCCCTATGAAGCCGATACTCCGCATTCTATGATGTATAAACATCTCAATGACCCGCCGCCACCCATGATGGTCGCTGGCAAACCTGTTGCGCCTGAAATTGAAGAAGTTGTCTTTAAAGCGATGTCGAAGAAACCCAAGCATCGCTATCCCAAAGCCACTGAATTTTCCCATGATTTCCAACGTGCAATTCGCGGTCAAGAAACATTGGCTAGTCGCGAATCAAAACAATCGAAACATGACAAACCTGTCTCACCGAGCGCACCGACAGACCCGAATCCACATATTGAAAATTCCAAACAGGAAGCGCCTTCAGCTCCGGCGGCAAAACCAACGCCACCGCCTGTTTATGGCCCGTCGCAAATTTATCAACAAAAACAGCAAACATCCATGCAACCGGCGATTAGCCCGTATGCTAGTCAGGCTTCACGGCCAATGCCTGCTGTCCAACCGCGTCGCCGTGGCATTCGCTGGTGGCAAGCTTGTGCAGTCTTGACTGTTCTACTCCTTTTAGTGGGTGGCGCTGGCTTTATGCTAATTGAAAATCCCAACGATTACATTCCTGAATCCCTTACGGGTGACACTGCTAATTCAGCAACCGAGACACCCTTACCCACACCGAGCCGGACACCTCCGCCCGGTCAACAACCAACCATCACCGTCAATTTTCCGGAACACATTAGTTATCAACCGCTAGGCCGTGAAGTGGTCATTGGTGTTACCGCTACCGATGTTGTCGGCGTCACCAAAATTGAAATTCGTCGTTTTGGTTTTCCCATCGACCAAGTCACACTCGATTCACCATCCATCCTATACAATGACAATCTGATTTACACGCCGCGTCAAACCGGACGACATGTGATTGAGATTATTCCCTACCGCAATGATATTCGCGGTGACTCTGCCATTATTGAGATGATCGTCGAATAACGTGAGTTTTGGTTTAGTTTTGAGCACAGAAAAGGCAAGGGGCTAAAGCCACCTTGTTATGATAAATTTTCGGTTACCAAACCCATTCAACCCTAACTTATGCCTTTAACAAGGGTCTTCAGGCCTTTGCTCACGTTAAAATAAAAAATAAGGCGGCTTCACAATTGGATAGCCGCCTTATTCATGTGGGAATTTAAGGAGAGGAATTCGATTTTATTGAGCAACAGCCCACAAACGTGCGGTGTGGTCGTTGCTGGCACTGAGCAAGTAAGCCCCATTTGGACTAAAGCTTAAACTCGTAACGGATGCCGTGTGATTATCTAGGATCTTGATTTCGGTAAAGCTGATTGCATCCCAGAGACGGATGGTGCCATCGGCTCCAGCGGAAGCAATTAAATGACCATCCGGTGCGTAACTTACATAATTGACTGTGCCTTCATGGCCGGCTAAGACAGCGATATTTTGTCCATTTTGCGCATCCCAGATACGAACGGTGCCATCTAGACTGGCTGTTGCAAATTGGGTACCTACCAAGTTATAGCTGACATGTAGAACTGGCGCATGATGAGCGTCGCTACTCAAAACTTCTTGTCCGGTCAACACATTCCAAACACGGATGGTTGCATCGTCACTGACTGAGACCAATTGCGTACCCATTGGATTAAATGCAATTTGATTAATGGTGTCAGTATGACCTTGCAAAGTTGCGACTAATCGATTGTCTTGAGTTGCCCAAACTTGAATATCATTGTTGCGGCGTGGCAAAGCGCGATAGGTTTCGTTGGCATCCGTCACAGAGTTAGCGGTCATCCGTGCGTGGCCATGTAATTCGCGTGCCGGTTCATTGATCGCGGTTGCGTTCCGTAGCCAGATGGCATTGGCATCTGTGACAAAAAAGGATTCGTTATTGTCGCCCCAACCAATTTGTTGAATCCCGCTGTGATAAAAAACAGCGACTTGTTCAACCTCATCAGCATTGTCCACCGTGATAATGGCTTGTTGTGGACTCGCGGCGAAGACAAAAGTCTGTACACTTATCAGGCTAAGTATAAAAATGATAAATCCACTTAATAATGATTTTTTCAGCATGTCAATTGCTCCTTGAAGGCACTCAAGCGATCGAACTGAAATTAGTTCCCTTAAACCCTTCGCCTATTATGTCGGAACATTGATGCCAAAAATGTTGTGTTCAAACCTGAGCGTAGTTTTAGCGTCAGGTTAGCGTATGGGTTTGTCAATAAAAATTAACAAAACATAAAATTGGTGCTATCAAAGGCTTAGCCGGCTTTTGATTAAATAAAACACAGAAATAATGCACTGTAGCGCCACAATATGGTGAGATTATTTTCTTAGATTTGCAATGCTTACGTTAGAAAAAGAAACACCCTGCCGAACTGACAGGGTGCATCGTGGAAGGAGACAGGGAAAAAGCAAATTTAGGTGTTTTCGGACTCCATCTCAGCCTCAGATTCGGTTTCCCAATTCCGTGCTTGGAGCCGTCGCCGTAATTGGCGCATGGTGTCGTTCGGTGTTGTAGGCGCGCCCACAAATCGACCTGACAATTTCCGCCAGTTGCGGAGAACGCGCCGTCGATTATTGGCATAATAGTAGGTCATTTGACGACGCGCACCCACTGCCCGGGTATGATGCGTCGTTGTTTCAACTTCAGTTTCCCACTGTAACGCCATTGCCGCCCAAGTCAAACCACCCCCAAAACCAATGAAGACAAGATTATCGCCGGGTTGAATCCGACCTTCATCAATGGCTTCACATAAAGCAATGGGAATTGAAGCGGCGGATGTATTGCCGTACTTGGCCACGTTACTATAAAACGTGTCGGCTGGTATCTTTAAGCCACGGGCGGCTGAATCAAAAATCCGTTGATTCGCTTGGTGTGGCACAATCAATGATAACTCACTGAGTTCAATACCTGCGGTACGCAGTACTTCTTTAATACTATCACCAATTACGCGTGTCGCAAAACGAAAGACCTCGCGACCATTCATATGAAGACGATGCATTTCATAGTGAATACGCTCATCGCCTTCGGCTTCTTCTTCAAGTTTTTCTTGCAGGAAGGTGTCTCGACTACCCACTGTGGGGATGCCGAGCATGTCCCAACCTGCCCCGTCTGAACGCAACGTGCTACTCAAAATACCACCCGGCGTACTACTTGCACTAAGCACAACTGCGCCAGCGCCGTCACCGAATAGAATACACGTGCCGCGATCAGACCAATTGAGGACACGGGAATTCGTTTCTGCGCCGATAACCAGCGCATGATCGATATCCCCGGCTCGAATTTTAGCGGATGCCATATCCAACCCATACACGAAGCCCGAACAAGCCGCACTCAGATCATATGCCCCAGCCCGAATTGCCCCCAACTGGTCTTGAACCATACAGGCGGTACTTGGGTAGACATGTTCTGGCGTGGATGTTGCCACCACAATCAAATCGATATCAGTCGGCAACAAGTTTGCTTCTTCTAAAGCTTTTTGCGCAGATTGAAGCGCAAGATGAGTTGTTGATTCACGTTCATCCGCAATTCGTCGTTCTCGAATCCCGGTCCGACTGGTAATCCACTCGTCACTGGTTTCGACAATTGCCTCAAGTTCCTTATTCGTCAAAATGCGCTCAGGAACAAACATCCCCCAGCCCACAATATGTGCATAGCGTGGTGAACGAGCAGTAGCCGCTGGCAAACGCGGTGTTGCCGGACTCGCCCCGTTCATTGAGCCATGCCCATTGGAGGAGGTATGGTTGGTGGTCTCATCCCGCCAAAACTGCATCCGTTGCCACAAATTAGGGTTTTTACCATTATTTGCCATATGCTGTACCTCCCCTCTTAAGAATTATCTCTTGTATAAACCATAAGCCAAAACGAATGGGCTAAACAAAGCCTATTCGTGCTCACCGAAGACCAAAACCGCGTTATGGCCACCAAATCCAAATGAGTTGCTCATGACATAATGAATATCCAATTCACGGCCTACATTCGGGATGTAGTCCAAATCACATTCTGGATCTTGGGTGAATTGGTTAATGGTTGGCGGCGCGAAATTTTCGCGAATAGACATCAGACTAATCACAGCTTCCACAGCGCCAGCGGCTCCTAACATATGGCCGGTCATGGATTTGATTGAACTGGTCGGCTTATCATATGCTTTTTCGCCAAAGAGTTTCTTCAGAGCATTCGTTTCGCTCTTATCATTCATTGGTGTGCTGGTGCCGTGAGCATTGACGTAATCAATATCGTCAATCGTGAGGCCACCATCTTCCAAAGCTAATTCCATCGCGCGAACTGCCCCTTCACCAGTTTCCATCGGAGCAGTGACGTGGTAAGCATCGGATGTATTACCATATCCAATAATTTCACCATAGATCGTCGCGCCACGTGCAATAGCCCGTTCCCGTTCTTCGAGAATCAGTGTAGCCGCTCCTTCACCAATGACAAAACCATCGCGGTCCTTGTCAAAGGGACGGGAAGCGGTCTTGGGATCGTCATTGCGCTTGGAGAGAGCCGTCATGTTATTAAACCCGGCCAACGCCAAGTCCACATTACCACCCTCACAACCACCTGCGACCATCACATCGACGGCCCCGCGGGCAATCATTGACGCGGCTTCCCCAATAGCATTATTGCCTGTCGCACAAGCGGTACTCAATGCCATATTAATGCCACGCAGACTATAGCGCATACTAATGGCGGCGGATGGTGCATCTGGTAACATCATCGGTACAAGTTGAGGACGAACTCCTTTTTCACCACGGGTCAAAAAGGCCTTGGTACCTTCGACCAACGATTGCAAGCCCCCGATACCGGTTCCCATAATGGTCCCGATACGCCATTTATCTTCTTTTTCAATATCTAGACCGGAAGATTTCCAAGCTTCATCAGTGGCGACCAAAGCCAATTGCGTCACCCGATCTAAACGACGTTCTTCCCGACGGCCAAAATATTCAGCACCATCGAAATTCTTAACTTCACCCGCAAATTGTGTGAAAATTTCATCCGGTGACCAGCGTTGTAAATAATCAACGCCATTCACCCCATTACGGGCGTTTGTCCAAGCTTCATTTACGTTATTGCCAATTGGGCAAATAATGCCCATTCCTGTTACGACAACGCGTCGTCCGTATTGCATGTAATTGCCTCCATGCAGGGTATCCTAAGCGATTACTGTAGTTTCAAATGATATATTTCGGCGCATTATACCACAGTCCGAGTCAGGTATATTAACCCCTGATTTGGTAAATGGTTACAGTTTTTTTGTCGAAAGATAGTTGTCAAATTTACCAAATCCCGTCTAATGCAATCTGAACTTAATTCGGATTTACAAATAATTTACAGAATAAAATATATTTTTTTACACTTATACCATATATTATTCGTAATTATCGAAAAATTACAAAACAAAATTCGATAACCAATACCCATAAATGTATTTTACTTTAACTTTTCTGTCGCCTTAAGGAACATATGAATGCCTAATCGCGTAACACTATTCGGGTTACCCCATACCCGTCATCTTCTGACTTTATCTCTTGTGTCACTTTTGATTCTGCTCCACCTTCCCATCCGGGCATCATCCACGCCTGTTCTCGCTGAAGAAGAAACAAAAACGATCACTTTTTTACATTTCAATGATCTTCATGCCCATTTAACACCTCATATTGATATAGTGCCCGATGCGCCGCTAGGTACACCAACCACCGAGACTAAATATGTCGAACAAGGTGGGCTAGCCCAATTAGCCACACTCATCAATACGCTTCGTGCCGCAAAGCCCAATAGCATTCTCATGAATATAGGGGATACTTATCATGGCGGCGTCGAAGCACTCTATACAAATGGCAATGCGATTGTTGAACCAGTGAACGCGCTTGGCATTGATGTCGGCGTACCGGGCAATTGGGATTTTGCTTATGGGCCTGCTGTGACTCGTTTGCGCTATACCGATCAAGGAATTCCCGCCATGGCCCGGATGATGTTCCAGGATCAACTACCACCGGATGACATTCTCCAACCCAATTTTCCCTACCTCGCCGCGAATCTCACCTATGAATTTCCGCCTAATTTACGTGGCGAAACGGTTTTGCCGCCAACCCTGCTCATGGAAGTGGATGGAGTAACCATCGGCTTTATCGGCATTACCTCAGATATTGTGCCGCGTATGCACCCCAGTTTGGCCATGGGTTTTAATTTTCTAGAAGGTGAATCTGCCTACACTGAACTCATCAATCAATATGCGGCGGATTTACACGCCAATGGTGCAGACATAGTGGTGCTCATGAGCGAATTAGGCCTGCAAAAAGATTATCGCCTTGCCCAAATTATCGAACCCAACAGTGTCGATATCTTTTTCTCGGCGCATACCCATGAATTAACTGCGGAACCGTTGACCTCCGCCAGTGGTGCTATTGTGGTTGAAGCAGGGAATGATGCATATTTGGGTGTGATGGACGTCACCCTCCAAAATGGCCAGATCATAGACTATGCGTGGGAAGTTATTCCGGTTGACAGTTCTATACCGCCCGATCCTACTGTCCAAGCATTAGTTGATTCGGCGCGTGCACCATTTCTCGCTGAGACAGTCAATATGCCTTTTCCAATGCCATCTCTTGAACTACCCCTCACCCGACCAATCGACACCGTTGTCGGCTCCACTGAAATTCCATTACACCGCCGAGGTTCACTCACCAATCCCTTTAATACTGCTTTTGCGGAAGCTTTACGCCAGATCGCGCAAACAGATATCGCTATTCTGCCCGGCTTTCGTTTTGATGCCGTCATTCCTGAGCCAGATGGTATTGTTGAAGATAACACGGTTATGCATGGGACCATTACGCTCGAAGATGTCTATCGCTTTTTCCCCGTAGCTTTTACTATTTCAACAGGCCAATCTTCTGGCGAACATGTCACCAATTTAGTGGAAGATATGCTGACCAATGTCTATTCACCGTCTGCTTTTGACCAGAGTGGTGGCTGGGTAGATGGGTTGAGTGGGATGACAATTACGATTGATCTAACCCAATCTGATCATCAGCGTATCCTCGAAATTCTCGATAGTGATACCAATCAAATGATTGAACCCACTGATACCTTCACGGTAGTTGGAGCCACTCGCCCTTTGGACGCCGCTGATGTTTTAGCCAGCTATCCGGGTTTCGTCGATGTCCAACCCCTGATCAACCCAGCTACGAATGCTCCCTATACCATCATTGATATTTTTATAACCATTCTGCAAAACGATGGCTTAAGGGCAACGAACTCACCCATCATTGATAATAGCCACACACCTGTTTGGCCAACCACACCTTATATCCAACCGCTTCCCTCGCACTAAAAGGCTCCCAATCAATTGGAAAAAGAACGTGGTTGATAAGAACGATCAGCCACGTTCTCGACCAAGTTTTGCCAAAAAAAGAAACACTAATATTGGGGATGCGCATGTCCTCATTTTTGCAAAAACTTTCAAACTTTAATGTTTTGTGTAAAAAATCACAATCGAGACAAGAATAATTGAATAGATATTCGATTCTCACTAACATTTTTTAATTATTTTGCTGATTTAATTTTTGCAATTTGCTCTTTTCCTCGCTACTATTAATGTCAAATAGTTTTACTAGCCATTTTTTCTCTTATATAGGGATCCTATTTAGTATGAGCAAATCCAATATTTCTCGTTTTGATAGACCATATGAAGACCATCCCCCTGACAAACACGCACTACAAATCGACAATATCAGTCTCAGTTTTGGCGGTGTTCAAGCTATCTCAAATTTAGCTTTCACCTGCGAACCGGGTGAAATTTTAGCTGTCATTGGCCCGAATGGTGCCGGGAAAACCAGCCTTTTAAATTGTATTTGCGGTTTATATCGCCCCCAACGTGGCCGCATTTTGTATGGCAAAAATGACCTTGTTAAAACCTCGCCGCAAAAGTTGCCCAGAATGGGCATTGCCCGCACCTTTCAGAATATTGAGCTCTTCAGTCACATGACCGTGCTTGATAATCTGATGTTGGGGCGGCATGTGCATATGCGAAAGAATTTCTTATCGGCCATGTTTTATTGGGGTCCGGCTGAACGCGAAGAAATTCAGCATCGTCAATTTGTTGAATATGTAATTGACTTGCTCGAAATTCAAGCCATTCGCAAAGAAACTGTGGGTTCCTTAGCTTATGGCCTCCAGAAACGGGTCGAACTCGGTCGGGCACTAGCCATGAATCCGGGTCTAATTTTGCTAGACGAACCAATGGCCGGCATGAACGTGGAAGAAAA
>JBNLCD010000005.1:0-33627 GCA_050303635.1 Anaerolineae bacterium | reverse complement strand
TCATATATAAATTGGTATTGGTAAGATCATAGTGACATGTAATTGACTTTTACCAATCTAAATTCAAAAGCTTAATGGAGATTTTGTAAGATGAAACAATTAATTATTAGAGCAGGGCAATTAACTTTAGCTTTTGTCTTAGTGCTGAGCTTAATTAGTTTTGCCCCAACCCAAGCAGATAGTATTGGTAGCGATTTCGAGGGTTTTAGCTTAGGGAACATTAATGGACAAGGTGGTTGGTCGAAAACCGGTGGTTATGACGTTGCCGTCGTTGCCAATACATGGGGTTACTCCGGTTTTGGTAGCCAAAGTTTGCGTATTTCTAATGCCGTAACGAGTGGTAGTTTCGGCGATCACACGTTCTCACCCTCAACAGCTGATGAAGCAGGTGAAACCACGGCTGAGAATGGTGGCCTTTCCGGTGGAACACGTCAACCCTACTATTATGCTGAATTTCAAGTTGCCTCAGCCGTACCCGGTAGTCAACAACCCGGTTTACGCATTCAAGCTAGTCCAGATCGTGGGGATGGTGCCCGTATGAGTTATGTGGGACTTGAAGATACCGCGAGTGGCATTCTGATTGACTTCTATAATTATAATATGGCTGGCGACTCGTTCGATTATTTCGCAGTAGCTACGGTAAGCCGTAATACACCTCACACGGTTGGCATTGAAATGATCTTCGTCGATGGTCTGAGTAATGATATCGTCAATATCTATGTAGACGGTACACTGATGTTAACTGATACCTCATGGGAAGACTATTTTGTGGTTTACCAAGGTGGATTTAGTCGCACAGTTGATTCGATTGCGTTCTTCACGCGCGGTACTGCCGCTCCCGGTACAGCAGGCAATGGTTTTGTCATTGACAATGTTTCTGTGACAACCGGTCCCGTACCAGTTGCGCCAGTAGGCGGTGGTTTAAATCTACCTGATAAGATTGCTCAAATAAAGATTGATCAAACTCAAGCTCAACCCGCCTATGAATCAGCGGATGGCGGCGTGGCGCGCTTAGATGACGGTACAGAAATCTGGTTACCCCACGACTATGATGGCAATTTCTTTGATACCTATGATGTTTATGGTACGCAAACGATTGATGGTCGTGTTTGGGTTGAAATTTTCTTGGGAAGTGAAACCCTCGTATGGGTGCCGTTAGATAAGGTAACTCCCTTAAGCTATATAACTGACTAGTGAATTCTCAGCGACGTTAAAACTGAACACAAAGATAAGATCCTTGTCATAAATGATGAGGATCTTATTTTCTCTGGATAAGTCACTTATTTGATTGGGTAGGCATCCTACTTATCCAATTCAGATCGCAGTTGGAGTGCGGCGCGATCCAAAATCGTGATTTGGTGCCGTTCTACTTCAATTAAATTTTCTAGCGATAGCGTTCGAAACGCTCGATGGAGAACATCCGGTACCGTGCCAAGACGTTTGGCCAATTCGGCTTGGGTTGCCCAGCGTGCCCGCATCACAATATCATTTGTGCTTGCCTGACTGAGTAGATAACGGGCTAAGCGCGCTTCAACGGTACGCAGAGATAAATCCTCAATCATGCTCAACAGCGATTGCACCCGTCGGGCTAGTTGCTGAATCACAATTTGGGCTGTTTGCGGTTGCTCCGCAATCATTTGCCAGACAATATTCGCATCGATGCGCCATAAAATTGACTCTTCAAGAGCCATGATGGTCACTGGATTTTCGCTATGGACCAATACCGTGATTTCATTGAAGGTGTCGCCAGCTTCAACAAAATGTAGGACATGTTCACGACCCGTTGGTGATAATTTAACGGCTTTTAGGCCACCTTTCTCGACGATAAATAGCGCATTGGTCAGTTCACCCTCTAAGACCACCATTTGCTGAGCGTCCACGGTAAAACGGGTGGCGTGTTGCGCGAGATAGGTTCTGACATTTTCAGGCGCTTCTTGCAAGTAAGGGATTTGACGTAGGGCGGTTTCAATAGTCACCATGAAATCCTTGAATTGAGTGTGATTTTTGCAAATTCGACTTAAGTCGAAGACGCTTTGGGTGTTCACCAGCACAATGATTATAGCTTACAGCCAAACAACCAGACTTAATCAATAATCGAAACAGAGGAGAAACTCATGGAAATTACGAAAGATACGCGGGTATCAGATATCTTGGATGAATATGGCGATATTGCTGATGTAATGGAAATTTTTGGTGTGAAACGAGTTAGCGGTTGGTCTATTCGTTCGAAACTGACCAAAGTTATCACGGTGCAATGGGCGGCACGGGTCCATCGAGTGCCATTGGATGAATTCTTAGCTATTTTGCGTCAAGCGGTGCAAACCAAATCCTAAAGGTAGAAGTCAACATAATTGGGGAAGGTTTGCCAACCTATTCCTGAACGAATGATACTTTATAGAGGCAGGCCACTACCATTTCGGCGATATGGGCAGTGTCAGTTAAACAAAGAGCACTCGTTAAGGTACTAGCTGATGAACTCTATTATTCTCAATGTCATTCAGGATAAAAAATAACATTGCTGGCGAGTATAGAGTTATGATCAAATCGAGGGATATCTTCATCGTTAAAAAGTTCTCTAGTCAATTTGTGGAGAACTTTTTATATCGTCAGATACGATATGGGCTACAAATGGTAATGGCCTTCTTGCTAATGCTAGCATGCTTTAATAGATTGATCGCTATAACCTATGCCTCACAATCAACTACCTCTTTTACTGGCACAATAACAGGTATTTATCAGTCAGAAGATGGTCAAATCCACCATTATGTTGATTTCTTAGGTATTGATACATGTGCAGATTATTGGGTAGTCCTTGGTCCACTTTCACCGGATTTATGGATTGAGCCAACCAATTGCCTAGGAAGCTTGCGTGCCTATTTTTCATGGCCAGATGATCTAGATTCACCATATCCGGCACATGCTTGGCGATTATATGCGATTGAGCAAAATGACGTCCAAGCAAGATTCACATGATTTCAGGTCTAATACGGCTGAAAAAACAATCAACAAGCGGGGGATATAATTATGCCCCCCGCCTTTTTTCTACAAATTTGCGCAGATAGTTTCGGTCATTTCGGTGGTAGATATGTAATCTTTGCTTATGTCCGCTGTGCGAGCCCCTTGGCCTAATGTCTTTTCAACGGCGATTTCGATGGCCGTCGCTTCTTCATCTAGATCGAGGCTGTGGCGGAGCAACATCGCCGCGCTCAAAATAGTCGCAATCGGATTCGCCAACCCTTGACCTGCAATATCCGGTGCCGAACCGTGAATGGGCTCATAAACCCCGAATTTTTGGTCGTTCAGTGAAGCCGACGGCAACATTCCCAACGATCCTGCCAAAATACTGGCTTCATCGCTCAAAATATCCCCAAACATATTACCTGTCACGACCACATCCCATTCCGCCGGTTGGGTGACAATACGCATGGCAAATGAATCCACCAAGTGATGTTCCACCGCGACATCTGGATAATCTTCTGCGACCATTTCAACGGTCCGTCGCCACAAGCGAGATGAGGCCAGCACATTCGCTTTGTCCACGGAGACAAGACGCTTATCCCGAATTTGCGCGGCTTTAAAAGCGACCTCAGCGATCCGCGAGACTTCGCACGCGGAATAGCTCATGGTATCAATAGATGGCACTTCACTTTGGCGGTCAAAATTTTCGACAGGCTCGATACGATCACCAAAATAGATACCGCCAACGAGTTCCCGTACGAAGAGAATATCCACACCTTCAAGCAGTTCGGGCCGAAGAGGCGTAAATTCGGCGAGAGCTGTCCATGCTTTAACCGGACGTAAATTCGCGAAGAGATTGAAATCTTTACGCAGAGCTAATAATCCTTGTTCCGGGCGTGGCGAACCGGGTGGCGTGCTTCCGGCGGGACCACCAACAGCGCCGAGCAAGACGGCGTCCGCTGATTGGCAAACTTGGCGAGTCGCATCGGGATACGGGTCACCGGAGTCCAAAATGGCGGCGATGCCAAATAAGGCTTCTTCATATTCAAATTCATGGCCGAATTTACTGGCCACAACATTCATAACATCTACCCCGGCTTTGACCACTTCGGGACCAATGCCATCGCCGGGTAATAAGGCAATACGCGCTTTCATAAAAGGATTTTCCTCTCATTTTTTTCTGTTACACAAACAAGGCCACGGCATGCCGTGGCCTTCTATGAATTCACTATCAAAATTTACAACAACAACCCATATTCAACAGCATCCGCAAGCGCCCACCAACTAGCTTCGATGATATTCGCGCTTGCGCCGACGGTGCTCCACCGCTTATTGCCGTTGCGGGTATCGATCAAAACGCGGGTCGTTGCGGCAGTCGCGGATGTTGCATCAATAATCCGCACTTTGTAGTCGGCCAGTTGGAAATGTTCTAGCCGTGGGTACACGGGCAGAAGAGCCTTTCGTAACGCACGATCAAGCGCATTTACCGGACCATTTCCATCGGCGACGGTGTAGAGTTCTTCGCCTTCGACATCAAGTTTAATGGTGGCTTCAGTGACCATCCCCCTTCCACTCCGATGTTCGACCAAGACCATGTAGTCAATCAAGTTAAAGGGCGGTTGATAGTCAGGATGAACCCGTTTGAGCATCATAGCTACCGAAGCTTCTGCCCCTTCAAAGGCATAACCTTTGTGCTCCATTTCTTTGATTTTCTCAAGAACTTGACGCGCATTAGCATCTTCGACATCGAGATTAAATGCTTCGGCCAAACTCAGAATATTGCCACGCCCGGATAGGTCCGAAACGATGTAGCGTTTTTCATTCCCGATAATTTCAGGGTCGATGTGTTGATAACTGGACTCCGAACGACGCATGGCCGCGACGTGGATGCCGCCCTTATGCGCAAAGGCACTCTTGCCCACATAGGGTTGATGGGTGGCGGGTGATTGGTTGGCAATTTCGGCAATCGTACGCGAAATATGGGTGAGTTTCCGCAAGCTACCTTCGGGCAGACATTGCATTTCCATCTTTAACTCAATATCCGGCACGATACTGCACAAATTCGCATTACCACAGCGTTCGCCATAACCGTTCATGGTACCTTGCACATGCACTGCGCCGGAACGTAAGGCGGCAAGGCTATTGGCTACTCCAAGTTCGCTGTCGTTGTGGCAATGGATACCGAGTTTGGCATAAGGAATTTGTTTTTGCGCATAATCTACAATTTGTTCCAATTCCCAATACATCGTGCCACCGTTAGTATCGCACAGGACCAACATATCAGCCCCGCCATCAATAGCGGCTTGCAGAGTTTGGATCGCGTAATTTGCGTCTAATTTAAAGCCATCAAAAAAATGTTCTGCATCATAAATGACTTCTTTGCCCTGCGTTTTTAGATAGGCCAAACTTTCGCGGATAATGCGCAAATTTTCTTCAGGGGTGGTGCGCAAAACATCCGTGACATGCAAAAGGGATGTTTTGCCGACAACCGTAACCACAGGTGTTTCCGCATCGAGCAAAGCCTGAATATTGGCATCACCTTCAGGTTCGCCACCCACACGGCAGGTCATACCAAACGCGGCAACTTTGGCGTGATTCAGCTCAAGATCACGCACGGCTTCAAAATAGGCCGCATCTTTGGGGTTACTCCCCGGCCAGCCACCTTCAATATAGGCCACGCCCAATTCATCCAGCAGATGGGTAATTTTTATTTTGTCTTCAAGGGAGAGAGAAATCCCCTCTCCCTGTGTGCCATCGCGCAACGTTGTGTCATAAATTTCAATCGCTTGCGTCATGGTGGTTAATCCTTTTGGCTAGTCAGCCAGTGTATTTACTCGCTGAGGATTTTCGGCTTCAAAAGCCTCGATAAGATCAAGGCGTTGGCGGAGGTAGCCCATTTCATCGACTCCATTCAAAAGACAATCTTTGGAGAAGGAGTCAATCGGGAAGGTGACGGTGCTCCCATCGGGCAGAGTTAGGGTTTCATTTTCGAGATCAACATGCACACTCGCACTGGAATCTTTGGCAACGGCCTCGAGCAACGCTTCATGCGTTTCATTATCAACCACAATTGGCAAGAGACCATTTTTGAGTGAGTTATTGCGGAAAATATCGGCAAAATAGGTACTGATAACCGCCTTGAAGCCATAGGCACCCAAGGCCCACGGCGCATGTTCACGGGATGACCCACATCCAAAATTGTGCCCGCCGAGCAAAATTTGGGCGTTGGCATAACGTTCGTCATTGAGCACAAATTCTGAAGCGGTGCGCCAATCGGCAAAAAGACCATCGGCCAAGCTAGATTTGTCGGTTACTTTGAGATACCGCGCTGGAATGATTTGGTCGGTATCGATATTTTCAATGGGTAAAGGAGCGATTGATGTACTGAAATTCTTAAATGGTTCCATTGTGTGTATATTTCCTCTGCTTGATTAGCTCACGACTTCGATGGGACGATTATTGGCAACTAAGGTACGCGGATCAGTAACCGCACCTTGAATAGCGGTCGCAGTCGCGGTCAATGGGCTGGCTAAGAAAGTACGTCCACCCCGACCTTGGCGGCCTTCAAAATTCCGGTTGCTGGTGCTAACGGCATATTGACCGGGTTGGAGTTGGTCACCATTCATGGCAATGCACATACTGCAACCTGCTTCACGCCATTCAGCCCCGGCCTCACGGAAGATCTTGTCGAGCCCTTCGGCTTCAGCCTGACGCTTCACTTGTTGTGAACCGGGCACCACCATCATGCGGACATTATCGGCAACACGATGGCCTTGAATCATGCTGGCGGCTAAACGCAAATCGCTAATCCGTGAATTGGTACAGGAACCAACAAAGACCACATCGACGGGATGACCGAGCAAAGATTGACCCGGTTGTAAGTCCATATAAGACAGGGCCTTGTCGAGTGCACGTTTTTGGGTGGTATCACTTTCTTGATCAGGATCAGGGATAGCTGACGTAATACCCATGCCCATGCCCGGATTCGTGCCATACGTAATCATCGGTTCGAGCGTGTTGGCATCGAGGACAAAGGTGTTGTCATAAGTTGCTCCTTCGTCGCTCGGCAAGGTGCGCCAATAAGCTACAGCTTCATCCCAAGCCGCACCTTTGGGGGCATGTTTACGGCCTTGAATATATTCAAAGGTTGTATCGTCTGGTGCAACCATACCTGCGCGTGCGCCACCTTCAATGCTCATATTGCAAATGGTCATGCGACCTTCCATGCTGAGTTGGCGAATGGCACTGCCTGTATATTCAAAGGTGTAGCCCGTACCACCACCGATACCGAGATGAGAAATCACGGCGAGAATAATATCCTTGGCGGTTACGCCATCTTGGAGCGTGCCATCAACGCGAATTTCAAATGTCTTGGATTTATTTTGAAGCAATGTTTGGGTTGCCAATACATGGCTAACTTCACTTGTCCCAATTCCAAACGCCAACGCACCGAAAGCCCCGTGCGTGCTGGTGTGACTATCGCCACAAACAATGGTCATACCCGGTTGGGTTAGGCCTTGTTCTGGACCAATAATATGCACAATCCCTTGATTTTCCGTGCCCAGTTTAAAAAGTGGAATGCCATGATCATTACAGTTGTCAATCAGGCGTTGCAACTGCGCTTGGGCCATCGTATCCACGACCGGAATAATGCCATCGGCATTGCGGGGTGTGGTGGGTGTGCTGTGATCCATCGTCGCAACCGTTTGATCGGGACGACGAACTTTAATACCGCGTTCTTTCAAGACAGTAAAAGCTTGCGGCGACGTAACCTCATGAATGAGGTGCAAATCAACATAGAGCAAAGCCGGACTATTGGCGGATTGGGTGACAATATGCTTTTGCCAAATCTTGTCGTAAAGCGTTTGTGGTGTAGTCATGATGTTCCTTTGTGGCGAAAATATTTTGTTATTGATGATTTGTCGGGCGAGACATTGCCCGCCCATTCATTGCTATCAGTTAAATAAAGCGAGTTGGCTAATGTACAACACTGAAATTTTTTAGAAAAAACGCTTTCTAAGCTTTTGTAAACGCTTAACCAAAACTTCTAGAAAGGGCTTTATCTAAACCCATTTAAAGTTTTTTGGTTTTACCTTTTTTACAAAAAAGAGTAATGAATCCTTTTCTAAAAAATTTTGGCTATTTACGCTAAGATACGCCAATAGTGGCGGCATGACCTTCAGCATCAACACCTTCCATACCAAGCACATTGACCATGCGATTTAGAGCGGCGATATAAGCTTTGGCGCTGGCCACAACAATATCTGTGTCTGCGCCGTAACCACCAAAGGTGCGGCGATCTTGACCGTCGTCGTCGTCGGTAGCTTGGGGCGTAATGCGTACCGTCACTTCACCCAAAGCGTCAATGCCTTCGGTCACACTGTGCACACTGTATTCCAATAATGTGGTGGGCATACCGACTAAAGCATCAATCGCTTGATAAGTGGCATCCACAGGTCCGGTACCGACACTGGCCATTACTTTTTGTTCACCGTCAGACAATTCTAATTTGATGGTCGCGGTGGGCATTCCCATCGTGCCGCACGCCACCTGCATATCCAACAATTTGAACAATTCGTTTTGTTGTTGACGTTCGTCCATCATCAAGGCTTCAAGATCTGCATCGGTGACGGTCTTCTTGGCATCAGCCACAGCTTTGAAACGGGCAAATAATTGCTTGAGTTCATCCCCATCGACTTCATAACCCATTTCTGCCAGGCGGATCTTCAGAGCATGGCGACCACTGTGTTTACCCAAAACCAATTGGCTATTATGCAAGCCGACGGATTGCGGGGTCATAATTTCGTAGGTGCTCTTATCTTTCAACATGCCATCTTGATGAATACCTGCTTCATGAGCGAAGGCATTGGAGCCGACAATGGCTTTATTCGGTTGAACATGCATTCCGGTGTAGTTGCTCACCATACGGCTGGTGCGGGTGATTTGGGTGGTGTCGATATTGGTGTCGAGGTTAAAATATTGTGGGCGGGTGTGAATGGACATGACGACCTCTTCTAAAGAGGTATTGCCCGCGCGTTCACCAATACCATTGATGGTAACTTCGGCTTGACGGGCACCGGCTTGGATACCTGCCAATGTGTTGGCGGTGGCTAAACCTAAGTCATTGTGGCAATGGACTGACCAAACGACCCCGCTTCCCGGACCTGCGCCCGGTGTTTCAGCGATCAGATTGGAGATCAGTTCATGATATTCTTCAGGGGTAACATACCCCACGGTGTCAGGAATATTCAGCGTGGTTGCACCACAAGCGACTGCCGTTGCCAAAATTTCGACTAAGAAGGCTGGATCAGAACGCCCCGCATCCATTGGGCTAAATTCGACATCATCACACAATGAGCTGGCTAGCGTAACCATTTCGCGCACGACAACTAACGCTTCCGCACGGGTCAAGCGCATCTGGTGTTCAAGGTGAATATCACTGGTACCGAGGAACGTGTGAATCCGTGGTTTAGCGGCATCTTTGATACTATCCCAACATTTGCGGATATCACCTTCAACGGCGCGTGCTAGACCACAGATGACCGGACCATCTACCGTGCCAACTTCTTTGGCAATACGGTTGACCGCTTCAAAATCATCAGGACTGGCGGCGGGAAAACCGGCTTCAATAATATCCACGCCGAGACGTTTGAGTTGACGCGCAATTTCTAATTTTTCAGCACTAGTGAGACTGGCACCGGGTGATTGCTCACCATCGCGTAAAGTTGTATCAAAAAATAAGACGGTATTTTCATCTGTTTTTGTGTGAGACATCTCATTCCCTCATTCTTAAATTCTTCCCTCGCGAGTGGGGCGAAGTCAATATTCGCCCCATTCTACTAGGAGGGGTAATCTGCTAAGTGTTATTCGCTCTTAATCTTTTTCGCGTTTAAGAACGGCATCATATCGCGTAATTCCGCGCCAACTTTTTCAATCATCAGGTCGTGTTCTTGTTGACGACGATTGTTAAACCACGGACGGCCATTTTCATTTTCGGCGATCCAATTGCGGGCATATTCACCACTTTGGATATCCGCTAAAACGCCAGCCATCTCTTCCCGCACACTATCGGGCACAATGCGGTCACCGGAGACATAACCACCATGTTCGGCGGTGTCGCTCACGCTATACCACATATAGGACAAGCCACCTTGGTAGATGAGATCTACAATGAGCTTGAGCTCGTGGAGGCATTCGAAATAAGCGATTTCTGGTTGATAACCCGCTTTGACGAGGGTTTCGAAGCTGGCGCGGATGAGACCGGTTACCCCACCACAGAGCACAACTTGTTCGCCGAAGAGGTCGGTTTCAGTTTCTTCGCTGAAGGTGGTTTCGATGACGCCAGCCCGGGTACAACCAATACCTTTGGCATACGCAAGCGCGTTGGCTTTGGCATTGCCGCTGGCATCTTGTTCAACTGCGACGAGACCGGGTACACCCGCGCCTTCAGTGAAAACTTCGCGGACACGATGTCCGGGGGCTTTGGGAGCAACCATGCTGACATCTACGTCGGCAGGTGGTTGAATTTGGTCATAGCGAATATTGAAGCCGTGCGCAAACATCAAAGTGTTGCCAGCTTTCAAGTTCGGGGCAATATGTTCTTCATAAATTGCCTTTTGCTTGGTATCGGGGGTCAAAACCATGATGACATCGGCTTGCTTGGTCGCGTCGGCTACCGATAAAACGGTGAGGCCATCTGCTTCAGCTTTGGGTTTGCTGGAGCTATCTTCACGTAAACCAACCACTACATTGACGCCACTGTCTTTGAGATTAAGCGCATGGGCATGTCCTTGACTGCCATAGCCAATAACAGCAACGGTTTTGCCATCAAGTAAGCCGAGGTCAGCATCGTTATCGTAATAAAGCTTTGCCATTTTGAAGATTTCCTTTTATAGAATGAAATTTGATTAAAAAATGGTTTTAGGTAGGGCCACGGCACGCCGTGGCCACTGATTAAACGAGATTAGTTAGCGCTACCATTGACGGTGGCGGGTTTCTTGCGCTTGCTGGTGTAGGCTGTTTCTTCCATGCGACGTTTACCACGCCCCATCACAACCAAACCGGAGCGTACAAGTTCTGCAATCCCAAAGGGTTGAATCGCCTTAATAAACTCTTCAATGTTTTCTTCGGTACCTGCAATTTCAACAATGCTCATGTCGGGTCCAATATCGACCAACCGCGCGCCCCAACGATAACAAACGTCAGTTAAGGCATTGCGTGATTCTGCATCCGGCGCATTCACTTTGATGAGCGCCAAGTCACGCGCCACGGTCGGGATGTCGCTCACATCGCGCACTTCAATGACATCAATGAGCTTATAGAGATGCCACACAAGTTTCGATGATTCTTGGGCAGAACCTTCCATGACAATCGTAATGCGTGATACATCCGGATTATCCGTTCGACCGACGGTCAAACTATCCATATTAAAATTCCGACGCCGGAATAAACTCACGACTCGATTCAGCACGCCGGGTTTATTTTCAACTAAACAGATCAGGGTTCTCTTTTGCATATTAGGCACTCCTAGATGGCATCGGGATTATCGAAATCAGGTGTTTCACTGAGCTTGGGTCGGCGAATCATATTGTGCAGATCTGCTCCGGCGGGAACCATCGGATACACAATATCATTTGGAATAATGACAAATTCAATGAAGGCTGGTCCATCAATGGCTTCGGCCCATTCAATCGCCTCGGCCATTTCGTCGCGATGGGTGACTTGACGTGCCGGAATGCCATAGGCTTCGGCCAACTTCACAAAATCTGGATTATGCATGGGGGTGGCAGTATAACGTTCTTCAAAGAACATTTCTTGCCATTGGCGAACCATTCCCAAGAATGAGTTGTTCAAAAGGGCGATATTGATGTTAATATTTTCCTGAGCGGCGGTCGCCAGTTCCATAACTGTCATTTGGAAACCGCCATCACCCGCAATCACCCAAACGGTTTCGTCGGGCATTCCAAATTTCGCACCAATACCCGCAGGAAGACCAAATCCCATTGTTCCCGCGCCACCACTGGTTAAGAGCGTGTGCGGACGTGTATGCGGATAATATTGAGCTTCCAACATTTGGTGTTGTCCGACATCAGTAACGGTCAGGGCTTGACCTTTGGTTTTCATAAAGAGTTCGGCAATCACTTGCGCACCACGTAATTTTTCATCAGGACGTTGCCGAACTTGTTGCAAAATATCACGTTCACTGGTGTCTTCTTGCCAATCCCGGATAATGCGAATCCATTCCGGATGTTGAATGGTTTCTAGTTTGGGCAACATTTGGCGCAACGCAGTTTTCAAGTCAGCGCAGATACCGAGTTCAACTTCAACATTCTTGTTGATTTCGCTGGGATCGATTTCGATATGAATCTTCTTGGAGTGAGGTGAATAGGTTTTGATATTACCGGTCACGCGGTCATCAAAGCGCATCCCGAAGGCCAAGAGCAGATCAGATTGTTGAATAGCATGGTTGCAAGCACCTTCGCCATGCATCCCCATCATCCCAAGGCTTAATGGATGATTTTCGGGGAAGCCACCTTTACCCAATAAGGTTAAGGCCACCGGTGTTTGGGTGATTTCGGCAAATTCGCGTAATTCTTCAATTGCGCCGGACATCAAGACGCCGTGCCCTGCCAAGATAACGGGCTTTTCAGCCGCATAAATCATTTCTAAGGCTTGTTCGATTTCGGCAAAATTTGCAAATGATGGGAGATGATAGCCGGGTAGATTAATCTCATCCGTGGGATAAATAAATTCCGCCACAGCATTTTGCACGTCTTTCGGAATATCAATCAAAACTGGACCGGGGCGACCTGTGCGGGCAACATAAAATGCTTCGCGAACAGTATAAGCTAAATCTTCAACATCAGTTACGAGATAATTGTATTTGGTGACAGGTAAACTACAGCCAGTCACATCAGTTTCTTGAAAAGCATCTGAACCAATGGCCGTGGTCGGAACTTGCCCCGTGATACAAACGATCGGGCTCGAGTCCATCATGGCCGTTGCCATTCCGGTGATCATATTTGTTGCGCCGGGACCACTGGTTCCAATGGCAACTCCAACCCGACCTGAGGCGCGGGCATAACCGTCGGCCATGTGAGTGGCACCTTGTTCATGACGTACCAATACATGATGAACCTGCGGGTATTTATTCAGCGCATCATAGGCGGGGAGAATTGCGCCACCGGGATACCCAAAGACCACATCCACACCTTCGCGGATGAGACATTCCCATAGTATTTCGGCACCTGTCAATTGAGCCATATTCTGTGTTCTCCTCTTGAGTAATTTTTATTGGCTATGGCGTGCCATAGCCCTACGGTACATTCTTGTTTGCTAGGTATTAGAGACACGGTATGCCGTGTCCGGTGCGTAGTCTGTCAACTAATCCAAAAAGACGGCCCCTGTATTCGCACTGCTGACCAATTTGGCATAACGTTTGAGCCAGCGCCCGCGAATTTCGGGTACATGCGGTTCGACTTCAGCTAACCGTTGGGCGATTTCTGCATCGGTCACATCGCCCTCTAAACATTTTTCTTCTAAATCAATGATGATCGTATCACCATCTTTGAGAGCGGCAATCGGACCACCGGCGGCGGCTTCAGTGCTAACATGACCAATACAAGCACCACGGGTTCCTCCGGAGAAGCGTCCATCGGTAATCAGGGCGACACTATCCCCTAAACCCATGCCCATAATTTGGCTAGTGGGCGCGAGCATTTCTTGCATACCCGGACCACCTTGCGGGCCTTCGTAGCGGATAACGACAACATCACCGGGTTTAATTTGGCTATTCAAAATAGCGCGTACGGCGGCTTCTTGACCTTCAAAAACACGGGCTGGACCACGATGCTTCTTCATTGGCGCGGAGACAGCCCCAACTTTAACAACAGCGCCATCCGGCGCAAGATTGCCGAATAAGATGGCGAGGCCGCCCGTGACACTGTAAGGATCATCGTGCGGACGAATGACGTCATAATCTGTGACTTGCGCGTCGGCAATATTTTCACCCAAAGTTTTGCCAGTAACGGTAATGCGGTCTAGGTGAAGCGTGTTTTCTTTCTTCGCTATTTCTTGCAAAATAGCTGGAATGCCTCCGGCGCGATGGACATCTTCCATATGGTATTGCGTGTTTTCATCAACTTTGGATGGGCTGACTTTACAAACATGAGGGACACGATTGGCAACTTCATTAATGCGGCTAATCGGGTAATCAACATCTGCTTCATAAGCTAAAGCTAAAGTATGCAACACGGTATTGGTACTGCCACCCATGGCCATATCGAGAGCGAATGCATCATCAATGGCCTCTTGGGTGACGATATCGCGAATGGTGATATTTTGTTCAAGTAAATTCATTAAAGAAAAAGCGGCTTGGCGTGCCAGTTCATTCCGTTCAGGCGTATCGGCTAATAATGACCCGTTGAGGGGGAGCGCCACACCTAAAACTTCGCAAAGACAATTCATACTATTAGCCGTAAACATCCCGCTACAGGAACCGCAGGATGGACAACCAAAGTCTTCAAGCAGTTTGAGTTCAGTGTCATCAATTTTGCCGCTTTTATAGGCTCCAACACCTTCAAAGACCGAAATTAAGTCCACTTTGCGACCATCTGGAGTGCGGCCTGCCGCCATCGGGCCACCGCTAATAAATATGGTTGGAATATCAACCCGCATAGCCCCCATCAACATCCCCGGCACGATTTTGTCACAATTAGGGATGCAAATTAGCGCGTCAAATTGGTGGGCACTCACGACGGTTTCAAGACTATCGGCAATAATTTCACGGCTCGGCAAACTATATTTCATGCCATAGTGACCCATTGCAATACCATCATCAACGCCGATCGTATTGAATTCAAAAGGAACGCCGCCCGCTTCACGAATGGCTTCTTTGACCACTTTGCCGAAGCGTTGTAGATGGACATGGCCCGGAATAATATCAATATAGCTGTTGCAAACTGCGATGAAAGGTTTGCCCATATCTTCATCCGTGACACCGGTTGCTTTTAGCAAACTACGATGAGGTGCCCGTTCAAAACCTTTTTTAATGGTATCGGAGCGCATAAGTTAACTTTCCTGATTACGTTGGGTGTGGTCATAAATGTTGATGAGTGCGGCGTGGGTCGGTTCTTGGTCGAGATCCCAAGGGGAGGGGGTGGGATCATCCATATGGGCTTGGCTGGTCTGGTAAACCAATGTCCAAGGACTGGCTGGTTCTGTGTGCTGACTCTGCTGGTTCTGGTATTTCGGTGACATCTGGTTACTCCTAAAAAATTCGGCTAGAAAATGTATAAAAAAAACCGCTTGAAGTAGTGCTTCAAGCGGTTGCAATTCCTGGTTAGTGTTGGTCTAGCGTTACATCTCGTTACGCGCCTTAACCGTCACTGTGCGACCTGAAGCACTACTCTCCTCGCTTGTAAGAAGTACAAGGACGAGGAGGCCAATAATGACGATAAGGCTAATAAGGATAATGCTAAACGCGAACATATTTAGTTGGATACTCTTCTAATCAATCTTTTATGTTTGTGTCTGATTAGCCTGAATATTAGGGCAAAGGTAAAGATGCGTCAACCACCTTTGTGCATATCGCACAAATTGTATAGGAAATTCATTTTTACGAATTCTTATATTTTGAAGTCCATTATTTTACTTATTTAGTAAATTTTAGGGCCATATTTACAAAATAATCGTAATTTTGGCATTTTGCAAAATTATGGAAGGTTAAACTTTGGTTCAATTTGCTCAGCTTCAACGAACAATTGCAGATTATTTTCAAATTGCGCATACGTTATCTTATTGCCAATGAGCTTTGCACGACTACGTTCGGCTGACGAACATTCAGGCGGTGCATCACCAAAGATCGTTTCATTCGTGATAAATTTACCGTCGGGGGTATAGAAGCTAAGGTTTAGTAGATGTTGGATGCGTTCGCGACTTTCATCATCTTCACAGATTTCGACGACATCTTGTTGCTCCTTGATGCAAATAACTAAATTGACTTCGCTTTTAGTCTCAGCTTGCCAATCTGACGGTAATTCATCAAACCATTGATGAAGCGTCTGTTGACCGAGTGCGAAAATCACAACTTTGCGCGGTAATTCATCCGCAACATAGGGCATATCAGTACTCAACCGACTATCCGGGAAATAGCATATTCCAGTAATGGTTTCCCCATAAGTTTGTTGGGTTTTCGCAATTTTACGTTCCTCCAAAAAGAAAAGCACACTACATAACGCAATACATAAAATGCTGAACACCCCTAAGCCGAGAATCAACCACTTGAACCGTATACGAAGACGATTTCGCTTTTGCACCTGTGTAGATTTCATTGTTTTACCTTTGATTTGTATAGAGAACATTCTATACAACCTTACGCTAAGCGAAGATCGTTCTAAAGCACTCAAGTGCAAAATGGAAAAATCTGTCAGGTAACAGGCTTTAACCAGAAGCAAAAATACTCTGCGTGATATAAATTGCAGAGTACTTTTAGAATTGATGAATATTTAGATTGAAGATCTAGTCGGCGCTAGCCTCAACGATTGGCCGCAAAACATCTTCAAATTGGGCGTAGGTCACAGCGTCGCCTTCTTCTTTTTCCGTGCCGCTGATACGACGAGTGTCAGGACATTCTGCCGGAATTTCGCCATCCACCGACACCTTCTCAACCAATTCGCCGTTGGGGGTAAAAATATAAAGATCGACGCGTTTTTGCACACGTTGGAGAATGGCCGGATCAGAACTATCCTCGCCATCCGCTGAATAAGGACATTCTTCGATAATATCCTCTTCTTCACGCACACAAACCACTAAATCTGTTTCATCTTTATCATCAGCTTGCCATGCATCCGGCAAATCACCATGCCAAGAATGTTTGGTAACAAACCCCTCCCCAAAGACCACAACCTGATAAGGATAGTCTTCAGCTAAGCTGACATTGGTAACGGTTTCGGTGCGGATTGGATTGCACATGTTGACAATATCTTCGCCATAAGCTTCCTCAGTTTGTTCGATTTGGCGTTGGGCAATAAAGTAAATAACGCTACACAGTCCCAAACAGGCAATGACGACTAAACAGCCGCCGCGCAATAGCCATTTCATCGGACTCGGTTTCGGTGGGGCTGGCGCTTGGCCAAACTGGGATGGGTCAAATTGATATTGAGCCATATAGAAATTACTCCCTGATCGTGTTCAAAATACAGCAAAAATATACAATCTTGTTTAGCTAATAAAACACGAAATTAGATATCAGGGCAAGTCACCTAGCAAAATTTACGGATTTGAGGCAAATTTCATAGGATTCAGGTAATCTTCAGATGTATCCAAGTCAATACATGCAAATTTCGTTTCTGGGAGCGCTCTACACTGAAAAATGCAATTTTGCGCTCCCTGTTATTTGTCACCAATTAAGTAGTGGGTTCCATCAGGGGTTGCATCTGAGGGTTAAGGCGTTGCTGAAGTAGCATAAATCCACCAAATACCATCAAGCCGAGCACGAAGCAAATCGACCACCAAACTTGCGAACCCCAACGATCTAGTAGGATACCTCCCAGCGCGACACCAAGTACAGAAGTCGGTCGCCATACCGTCATGAATAGACCTTGATACTGCGCCCGTTTTTCAGGTGGAGCAATGTCGGCAACTAATGACATGGCATTTGGGAAGAAGATCATTTCGCCGAGTGTCCAAATGGCAATGGTTGTAGCCAGTAAAATTGGCGTAGTGACAAAACCTGTTAAGCCAAAGCCAATCCCCAAGAATAATCCACCCAAGGCTAATACTCTTGCGGGCGCATAGTTTGCCAAAAATTTAGATAGGGGCAATTGCAAAAGAACGATTAGCCCCGAATTGATGGCCATTAGACTACCAAATTCGATTTCACTGATACCCTTACTACTCATATCGAGTGGCAAAGCGACTTGCGTTTGGAAATAGACGGTTGAGAACAGAAAAACAAGTAGCGCAATCCGGAACATTAAAGGATCAGACAATGCACCCCAAATACTTGATTTCTTTCGGGATTGATTGGCTTGTTGTTCTTGGCGGGTTGCATGACGTGGGACTTTGACCAAGAACAAAATCAATAACCCGGCGATAATATTGGTTAGTGCATCACCGATAAATAGCAAAGTGTAATCAAATGTGGCGAGCCAGCCAGCTAATGGTAAAGCAATGGTCGCGCCAATATTAATCGCCCAATAATTGAAGCTAAAAGCTTGGGCACGTTTCTCTGGGCCAACAATATCCGCCATCAAAGCGGCCAAAGCTGGTTTACTGGCACTCGTTACAAAACCAAAGCAGACGGCCAAGATAAGCAAGATACTCACCGTATGGGCTAAACTCAGCAGAAGCAAGACAATTGCAGTCGAAAAATAGCCCAAGACGGTGGTGAAACGGCGTCCCCATTTATCGGCTAAGATACCACCTAGCATCGGTGCGGGCAGAGCGGCAATGCCGTTGACGGTTATAATTAACGTGATAATTTCAACATCTAAGCCCAAATCTTCAGCCAAGTAGAGGGTCAAAAAAATACGGACAAATTTACCTGTCCAATCCAGCAAAACACTGACCCACAAAATCCAGAAGGCAAAGGGAAGCTCAGCGGTTTGATTGAGAACCGCGATGCGTAGTTTATTCATTTGTCGTTCCTATGTGTTAGTTTGAGAATAATTCGAGAAGTTGTTGGCCACGGTGGGAGAGGCGATAGTAAACATAGTAGCCACTGCGTTGGGATTCGACCAAGCCGATTTCCTTGAGACTGCGTAAGTGTTGGGAGATAGCCCCTGACGTTAAACTTAGTTGCAAGGCAAGTTCTTGGGTATGCCGTGGATTTAGTAGTGCCGTCAATATCTTAGCTTTAGCTTCACCGACTAGTAAGACCAATGATTTTTCAATTGTTGTGGCCTTTTCTAACTTGAGCAGACCTGCCCCGCGTGCCGAATAGGTAATCATTGGATGCTTATCGGGGCGAATATGAGTGGTACTATGGCCCTTAAATATAGTTGGTACCAATTGAAAACCATTACCAGAGAGTTCATATTCGTTCGGGACAAGGGGCATGCTTGGCTTGTCAATCAGCATTAACCCATCAGCATATTGTGAATTATGACCAAGTTCATTGAGTGCGTAGGGCGCACCCTCAAGTGCAAATAACTTAGCTTGGCGCAAAATTTCGCTATCTAGGATACCAATCATTTGTCGCCAATAAGGCGCTAAGGCAATTTCCCAATAAACAAGCAACTCATCAATTAAGGTGAATAACGTTTGGCGCGGTTCAGTTAAGAAGTTTTGCAGAGCAAAGTTATCGCCATTCACTTCAAGTAAACATAAGACTTGTTGGTGAATTTTCTCATCAGTTGTCTGCTTTAACCAGTCAATTTCATCTGCCAAATTATGTACAAAGATGTCTGGTACCGGCATCAAAAAATCAGCAGTATAGTTTGGCGTGATCAGGGCTTCCATATGCGGGAATTCATACCCCCGCAGTTCGGGTCCAACCACATTCATCCATGACTGATATAAGCTGTGATAATACGGACTTTGCCATAGTCGATAACTCAACACCAATTCAAGCAACGGACTATAACCAAAACGCATATTGATGATATCTTCTGGCTGAAAACTGACCTTAATAGTCATGCAAACCTCTTCATCCCTTACCGTTGACAATACCATTGTATGATGGCGGTCAAACAGACTCAACTTATTTAGCTGAAACTAAATTGGATGTATTCGAGACTTTTGGATAAGGCTAACTATTGAGTTCGGCAATAAGACGCAAACCATCTAATGTTAACCACGGGTCGACGGCGTCAAAATGATCAGTGAGGGGCGCGAGAACACTTGATAAACCACCCGTTGCAATGACACTCGCATAACCTAGTTCGGCTTTGATGCGGTCAATCAGTCCTTCAACCATACACACATAACCAATCACTAAGCCGGCTTGCATGGCATGGACGGTATTTTTGCCAATCACACTCGGCGGCGGCGCAAGTTCAATTTGAGGAAGTTGCGCGGTTTTCATGACAAGGCCATCAATGGTGGTATTCAGTCCTGCCGCAATCGCGACACCGAGGAGTTCTCCCGGTTTTTGCACAGAGGTGAAGGTTGTCGCGGTACCAAAATCCACCACAATACAATTATCTTGAAAACGGGTATACGCGGCCACGGCATCACACAATAAATCCGCCCCGACTTTTTGGGGTGCCTCGGTTTTGACTTCAATACCTAAGTCGAGAGCGTGGTGAATAATGAGCGGGGCACAGCCGGTACGTTGTTCAACCATTTGAGCAAGCCCGTACGTGAGTTGGGGCACCACACTACTCAGAACAGTTTGATCAAAACTCGCCAAGGTTAATTCCGCTTCGCCGAGTAATTGATGAAATAAGACCGCATACTCATCGGGCATACGTTTATGAACGGTCTGTACACGCCATTTATGAGACCAAGTTTGGCCATCGTACACACCAAAAACAATATTTGTATTGCCAATATCAATGGCTAAAAGCATTGCTGTTTTCCTTTGGAGTGGGGGTTGATTGATGGGGATAATTATAGCGATTCATAGGGTAAAATGCATGATCATTAAGGGGTTACCATGACCTGTATTATCTAAAATAGAGTATCCCGCCCCTGCCATTAGTGCTTAGTACGTTTTTCCAAAATCAGCCACCACAACGTCACATGACGGAATTGAAGTTGATACTCATTATCATAGTCAGGATTAAACGCATCTTTGCCGAAATGCCACATCCACGCATCTGTTTTTATTTCTAGCCATTTGTGAATATGATGTGGATCGAGAAAAAAGAGAAGCATCGCCGATAGTGCTTTGCGAATTGTCCACGTGATTTTTGCATCACCAAAATGTTTCGAATCCTTGACTGAAGTCAAACGGTAATCTTCGGTTTTGTCATACCGTTCTAGTTCAGTGAAGTAATCAGCGCACCATTGTGTTAAACCCGCATCACCAGACGGATAAAAACCAGAGTGATAACGTGTTTGCAGGTAACAGGCGAAATTTCCACTCATTGTATCCGGGGGGCGAATCATATGCAGGCATGAAATAAAAATACGGTTTGAGTCGGAATTTTCTTTGAGCAGTTGGTGTGCCATCCTAAACATATCGGTGTAAATGCCACCCACAATCTGTTCATTTTTGCGATACATGGACGGAACATAATGTTCAATGGTGTCCATGAAGGTGACCGCATCAAATTGACCGTAGAGCTTGGCTTGTAATTCAGGGCTCGTTGGGATATCTTTCCAATTAATATTCAGGATTTCAAGTCCATAGTATTCGCGGGCAAATTGGGCTTGGTCGGGTGAAATATTTACGCCAAGCACTTCAATGCCTTTAGAGCGGGCATAATTGAGCCAATCACCATAGCCACACCCCACATCAATCAACTTATCTCCGGCTTTGAGATTGAGTTTTTCCAGCATGAAATCCCATTTATCTCGCTGGGCATTTTCGCCTGATTTTTCTAAATCGCCATCGTACAAATTAAAACCTAAGTCACGCCCTTCGCCAGACTGCTCATCTAAAAAGATATTGGCAAATTGATAACCCCGTTGAACAGCAATTTCAGTGTCAAATAACGAATGTTGGTAACCAAAATAAGCTAGGTCATCGGCAAGCAGGATGAGCGGCCACACCAGAATGAGAAGAGGATGCGCGAAAATAGCTAAGGCGAGACTCACACCAATTATCAGTAGATATTTGATGCTATTGGCTTCCAAAATAGACACGACGAATTCCTCACAAAATTAAATGATATTATCAGCAATCAAGAGCAGAAGACTGAAGCGAAAAATCCGTCCTAAAATAACCCAAAAGCTGAAAATTGCCAAACGCACACGGAGTAAACCACTAACCACAATCAGCGGTTCACCGACAATCGGCACCCATGAAAACAAGAGGATAATACTGCCCCAGCGTTCAAAACGCGCCTGATTTTCCGCTAATTTTTCGGGCGAGATACTGATAAAACGATGGAGCGCCCATTCGCGCCCACTTACCGCCAAATAATAATAAGTCAAACTACCGAGATAGCCGCCAACCGTTGCGACAGCTATCAAAATAAAAGCGTTGTAGTGTTGCGTATAAAGCGCAACGACCAACGCTTCGGGACTAATGGGCACTAATGTAGCGGCCAAAAAACTCAGTAAAAATAGGCCCACATAGCCCCAGTCATATAAGCTATCAAACACAAATTACCCTTTAACCAGTTGATGATGTGTTGCGTCTAAGCGTCGGATACGCCGCACCAAGACTTGGATAACGCCTTGATTAATTTCAGGGTGATGCGCCATTAACTCGTGGAGAACATCCGCATCCAGCGCAAAATAAGTAGTCGGCTCAATAACATCGACTGTCGCTGAACGTGGTGCAGGATCAAGTACAGCTAATTCGCCCACAATTTCGCGGGCACCCAGATATTGATCAATGCTTTTGTCGTCATGGACATGAACTTGTCCATCCACAATAATGAACAATCGATTACCGGTTGTCCCTTGTTGAATTAACACATCGCCTTTTTCAGCTTGTTTTTCAGTCAAGACCAAAGCAATTTCAGCGAGGATAGGATCGGGTGTATGGGCAAAAATACTCACGGAACGCAAAATTACGACTTTTTCAATAATACTATACATGGGATTATCAGTCTCCTCCCCTTGCTTCGTCAAATAATCGACACAAAACATTGTCCATTCACTGAACGGCTGACTGTTCTTTACCAAATAATCCAAGGCATTCGGTACAGTCTGAATAGAAAGTGCTTTGCTTCGCTTCTTTAGATCAGAATCTTCTATGAGTGGGAATATTTTCGACTTAATTTGCTTCGAAACAGTAACTTCAAGCAATTCCAATGCATTCGCTTGTTGTTCAGCATTACCAATTTGGAAGTTTTGCTCAATGAGACCAATTATTTCTTGGTCATAGTTTAGGCATAAAATGCTAAATATCCGCTTTTGGAGTCGCTCAAAATCAAATTCAACGGCCCGCTGTAAAATAGTTTCCTCTGTTGATTGAGCCACCGTCAAAATATGTTCAGCATTTCGTTTTTCACGTTCAAGCAATTCAGTTATATTGCTATGTTTATAATTCAGTTTCGCTAAACCGGCCAAGGTTGCATCATACAAAGCGTCATATTCGGTTCGATTGAGGAATCCTTCAAGGAAATCCTGGGCATTGGGTGTCCCAATCGCCGCACAAGATTCTAGCAAAATCGGTTGATATTTGGGCGGACAATTAGGAAATTCGTCGATCAATAATTTAACGGTTTCAGCATCACCTTGACTAAGGGCATGGCGAATACTGCTTTTGAAACGATTCTGCTTGAGTTCGTCTAGTAACACGTGCACAATTTGAGCATTAAGATGCGGTGCAGTGGATTTAATTGCCTGATTTCTAACCTCAGGACTGACATCATGCAAGAGACGTAGCAGATTATCAGATTGTTCCGGTACTCGCTCGATAAAGCGGGCGGCTAATACACGTTTTTCGGGAGAAAGACTATGGGCCCAATCATCTATTTCTGAAACAGCTAAACTACGGCCTAATTCTCCGCCATATTCTAAGAAAGCGGGTATCGTGTATTCGTCTAATCCAGTGTCAAGATAAGTCATTACTTCCGTAACAGGTAAACCGTCTAAAGCCATCAATGTGATGAGGGCTTGACTCCAAACTTGATTACTTAAGCTGTCATCGCCAAGCATTTGTTGAATCTTTGGAACAGCTTGTTTAAAACGCATGTCAGCAATACGCCGCAACGCATCAATTCGAACATGGGGGGATTGATGATCGAGTAATGTGAGTAAAAATGGTTTCTCAGGATGTAACTCCAATTGCGCGCTATATTGGAGAGCCGCCAAAACTTTAGCGGGATGATCGCTATGGAGTTCGTTATAAATGAAACTCTCGTCAGGGGTTTGATTAGGCAGAGCAATCCCCGTTAAGAAACGAGAAGAAACAGCCTTTTTCAGTTGATATTGATAGTGCCGATAAACCCATGCCGTAACCCCTAGATATAAAGCCGTGGTTACAATTGATAAAACAATGAAAAAGAGTACACCCACATCAGGTATTTGGTTAAAAAGAAGCAGTAAAACGCCACTGACAATTAACGCTACTGAACCCCACCAACCTTCGACAGCCACCCGGACTGGCATACGTTTAAAACGCGGAATCGGTTGATAGAGAACCCCTAAGGCAGGTATATGGAGAGATTTTTCCAGAACTTCATTGGAGAATTTAATACTAATCGCCAGCATGAAGAAGACCGTGTTACTAATGCCCAGTAAAAGTCCATAGGAGCCTGAAAGAAAAGCGGTGATCAATAAAACCGTTGGCATTGTCAACAATGCGATGCGCATCCCAAAACGGGTAATATAACGACCCGTCGCCAAGGCCGCAATCAACGCCATACCTAGCGTAGACAAACCGATAAATATACCGAAGAAGTTAGCAAGATTTTCTTCGGTTGAGTATCGTTCGGCGGCTTGCTGGTAGAAAATAAACTCAACAATATAGTAATTGACAATAGTGATAGTTTTCAGCGCAAAGATTAAGCTAATATAATTATCTTTGAACATCTCCCGCACGGTAAATGGTGTTGTGCCTGTTTTGTTATCTTTGACATTTACCCCTAAATTAGGTGACAGACGGAAGAGAACAAGCGCATAAGCGAGCAGGAAGACCGCTGACAAAAGCAGTAAGTTTTCGGTGGCAGTAAATTGCGTAATCAGGGATGTGGATAAACCGCCAATAATGAAAGCAAGTAACAACCCTAAACTGACTAATGCAAATAATCGTTTGGCTTGCCGCACATCAAAAACAGCCGAGGCTAATTCCCATAAACCCAGCGTGGTGTAAATAAATAGTAAACGAAACCACGTCATCATCACAAAAATAATGGTCCGATTGTGAGATGCCTGAAGCGCCAACCAAAACACGAAAATTGTGATGGTCAGAATTGTCAGCGAACCCGTCAATAAACCAATTAATGATGTTCGTTTCTCAATTTGGGAATAAATATAGCCAAATAAGATAACAAAAACAGAGTTAACAATATAAACATACGGAAGAGAAGTCGCTTCAAACTCTGCTAAAAATATCGCATTAGACGAGGTATAGAAGAATAAAAGCGAACCGCCTAAGAAAAATGATGCTATAAATAAAATAAAAACGGGTCTAGCTTCATCAGCCTTAACCCCTAATAAAGCGGCAATTCTGGTTGCCATATTCTAAACTCCGGTATAATCAAATTTTCAGTGTTTAGTATACCTGTTTATTTTTCACACGCCCAAAATGGATTTTTGTATAATGTCAAACCTTAAGGCATCCCCTTTTCGCTATGCAATTCCCAATAGTATCACCATCTTTGCCGTATTTCTGGCCTTTATGTCTGTATATTACAGTATGCAAGGCGATTTTCAGTCAGCGGCTTGGTTCATTATTTTTAGTTTTATTGCGGATACCACAGATGGGGGTGTCGCACGGATGCTCAATGCCTCTAGTAAATTTGGGCAAGAACTTGATTCGCTGGCCGATGTCATCAATTTGGGAATTGTACCCGGTATCTTGCTGGTTCAAGTTTATGAACCTGCTCTAGGATGGGGCAGTCTAGCGCTTGGTTTCATCCAAACCGTAGCCGTCATGGGACGGTTGGCACGCTTCAATACGATGGGTAAGGAAAGCAAAGATTTTTTCTGGGGATTACCGTCGCCACACACCGCCGCCGCGATTACGACCTTTATTCTTTTTAGTGATGCGGTATGGGGTGAATATCGTTATGCAGGCTTGGTGGTTACAATGGTTTTGATCAACGCGGTATTGATGTACAGCAGTATTCGTTATGAATCGAGCTATTTCATCAAACCGGGGAATGCCCTTTCGACCTGGCAAGGTTGGGTATTTACCAGTGCGGCAGGTATCATGGTCTTTTATCCACGCCATATTTTCTTCATGCTGACATTAGGCATGATTTTATCCGGGCCGTGGCGGGCTATTCGCCTGAAGCTGATGCGTTCGACGGAGACTGAGCCTGTTTAAAAGCTTTATAGACAGAAGGTGTAGCCAATAAAAACATGGTCAGTAGACTAATGAGCCGCATCAAGTCCACTTCCCAATCACCGCCATGCTGGGCCTGATCGATTAGGTGGATGGGTATCAAAATTAGACCTGCGGCGGTTGCTATTGGCAACAAAACAAGTGCTATACCCAAAAATAATTTCATGTGACAAATCCTGACCAGAAAATTTTTACTACCAGATGGGTTAAGTATAATCTAAGACCCTACAAATAACGAAAATTTGCCTCAGAATGATTGGATATTTAAAGCGAAACTAAACTGAGTTTATTTGATTAATGACATGTTTAGGGAAAACTCGGCTAAGTTAATTTGGCGCGGATGTTTTCATTTCTAACTTGCCCAATAACTCGCATCAATGGGGATATCAAGATACTGTTGCAGATTAAAAATCAACATCTCACGCAAAGAAAATTTATCTAAAACAGCCCCCGGTAACTGGTTGCCGAGTGTCAACTCAACCAATCCGTGAATACTCCCCCAGATTGCTATGCTCATGAGTTCCACATTTGCATTTTTCAGAATATGATCTTGTTGACAGGCCTGAATAATTTTCACGACTAAGCCGAATGCTTTTTTAGTTTGTTCCACATATTCTGGATAATTCTCTTCCTGCTCAACAATTCCCGAAAAACTGAGTTTAAAATAGGCGGGTTCTGCCTTCGCAAACTCTATATAAGCCCATGCCGCATTGAGCAATTGAGCCAACGGATCATCTGCGTATTGCTCGATAATCTGAATGATCTGTTCGGTTAGTTTTTTATAGCCCTCCGCGGCAATCGCGGCTATGAGGGATTGCTTATCCGGGAAATGCGCATACGGCGCGGCATGACTCACCCCAACACGCTTAGCTACTTTGCGCAGGGTAAGTGCATGGATACCTTCTGCTGTAAGGATTTCGACACCAGCTTGAATGAGGGCGTTTTTGAGGTCACCGTGATGATAATTACTGGTCATGCGCTAATCTTTTACTGTGTACTTGATCAAACGCCTATCAGTTTACGCCATTAACTTGACAATGTAAAGTTAAGAGGTTACGATCTTTACACTGTAAAGTTTTCAAAAAAGTGAGTAGATATGGAAGCATTCACTGCTCAAAAAGAACAAATCATTGAATATACACAACGCCTCGTCCATGACAGTTTTCTCAAGGGCACAGGTGGCAATATTTCTGTTCGTATTCCACACGAAAACAGTTTAGCGATTACGCCCTCAAATTATGATTATTTAGCGCTGACTCCCGACGATATCTGTATTTATACCCTTGATCAAGACAAAATCGAAGGCGAGCGCGAACCCTCTATTGAAATGGGCTTTCACATCGCCATTTATCAAGAACGTCCCGACGTAAATTGTGTTATTCATACTCATCAAGATTTTGCGAGTGCGGTGGCGCTTATCAATAAACCAATTCCCGCGTTATTTGATGAACAAGTCCGCTTTTTAGGCCGTTCAGTTGAAGTGGTACCCTATGCGCCTTCGGGCACGGGTTTTCTTGTCAAAAATATTCGCAAAATGGTGCGCAATCATCACAACGCCTACATTATGAAAAATCATGGCGTGCTGTGTTTAGGCGACACCCCTGAACGAGCCTATCACAACGTACTCTTGCTAGAAAAAACCGCCATCGCCTATTTACTGGCATTATGCACCGACGAAAAAGTCAATAAAATTCCGCTGATAATTCGCGAAATTGCTTTCAATAAACTTCGCAAAGAACAAAAGAAAATTGAAAAGCATCTGGCTGAAGGAAATTAAATAATGGGCATTGTTTTAGCTGAACCCACTTCAAAAATAGATGAACAAGCATATGCAATTTCTGAATATCATGATACAGATGCCATATATGAGCGGCTCAATGCGCTGATTAAGCAACCGATTCGACCCATTCGGCGCGACAAAATGCAAGAATTTCTAGGCTATTTTGATAATCATTGCCAACGCTCCAAAGCCCTCACTGACGAAGCCAAGGAATATATTCCGGGTGGTGTGCAACACAACCTCGCCTTCAATTACCCATTTCCGATTGCCATGAAAAAAGCTGAGGGTGCTTATCTCTGGGATGAAGATGACAATCAGTATATCGACTTTTTGCAAGCCGGTGGCCCAACGCTCTTAGGGAGCAATTATGCCCCAGTGCGTGATCAAGTAATTGAGTTGATTCATGAATGCAGTCCAGTGACCGGACTTTTTCATGAATACGAACTCAAACTCGCGAAGAAAATTGCCGAGCACATGCCCGCTATTGAAGCCTTTCGGATGTTGGGTTCCGGTACGGAAAGTGTGATGGCCGCTATCCGCGCGGCGCGAGTGCATACCGGTAAGAAAAAGGTCATCAAGGTCGGTGGTGCGTATCACGGGTGGAGTGATCAATTGGTTTATGGCTTACATATTCCGGGCACGGGTCGCTTTGAGGCCAAAGGAATTCCCGGTCCAGCTAGCCGTCATACGCAAGAATTTTATCCCAATAAACTCAGTCAATTACGCCGTCAACTTCAACTCAATCGTTTGCGCGGCGGTACGGCGGCCATTATCGTGGAACCCTTGGGCCCGGAAAGTGGCACCCGTCCGGTGCCTTATGAATTTAACCAACAATTGCGTGAACTCTGCGATGAATTTGATACGCTTCTCATTTTTGATGAAGTGGTGACTGGTTTCCGCGTAGGTTTAGGTGGTGCCCAAGGTTATTTCGGCGTGAAGCCTGATCTAACCGTCTTTGGCAAATGTATCACGGGCGGTTATCCAATGGCAGGTGGGGTTGGTGGCCGTAAAGATATTATGATGCACTTCGCGGCAGGCATTGGCGGTACAGGTGAACGGGCCTATATCGGCGGTACCTTGTCCGCGAATCCGATGAGTTGTGCGGCGGGGTATTTTGCAATTGAGGAAATGGAACGCACGAATGCGGCAGTGGTGGCGGGTCGCGCGGGCGATCGTTTACGAGCTGGTCTGCAAGAAATTATTGATCGTCTAGATTTGCCTTACGTAGCCTATAATCAGGGCTCGATTGTTCATCTAGAAACTTCGGGCGTGATGTTGCTCGATTTCAAGAATCCGCTCAAGCTCTTGCGCGAAGTCAAACCGCGTAAACATATGATGGAAGAAATGGGCGCGGCCTATTTGTCACAAGGTCTTATCACTCTCGCCGGCAGTCGCTTATACACCAGTCTCGCCGATACAGATGAGGTGATTGATGAAGCCTTGAATCGTTTTGAAACTGTCTTATCCAATGTAGAGGGCGTAGCTTAGAGGATAATTGCTCATGGAAACTTATGTCTTGGTGCATGATATTGGTACGACGCGCAATAAATCTTGTTTATATCGCATTGGCGACCACTTAGAACTCATTGCCACCGGCGTGGAAGAATATCCGCTGTATGTCCTCGATAATGGCGGGGTAGAACAAGACCCTGACGAATGGTGGGCGGCCATTTGCCAAGCGACCCAAATCATTCTCAGCACAACACAAATTGATCCCCATCAAATCAAGGGCATGGCTTTTTGTGCACAGATGCAGGGTTTTATTCCGGTGGATGAGCAAGGTAACGCTATCTATCGTGCCATGAGTTATATGGATAATCGGGGCACGGCTCAACTCAAGCGTTATTTGCAGAGTGGTTTTCCAAAAATCGAAGGCATGAATGTCTTTAAGTTGCTGAATGCCTTACGCATTACAGGTGGTGCCTCAGCTTCAGCCAAAGACCCTGTTTGGAAATATCTCTGGTTACGCGACCACGAGCCCGAAGTCTTTGCTAGGATGTTCAAATGGATGGATGTCAAAGATTATCTGGTTCTGCGCGCTACCGGAAAATTTACCTTCGGCTATGATTCGGCCCACGCCACTTTTTTGTTTGATACACGCCCAGATAAGCTGAATTGGCATGAGGGGATGTGTCAAACTTACGATGTGAAGCCTGACCATTTGCCTGATGTTATTCATGCCACCGATGTTGCCGGTACCCTTGGCGAAAAAGCCGCGCAGGAATTAGGTTTACCTGCGGGTCTGCCTGTGTTTGGCGGGGGCGGTGATTTGTCCATGATTACCTTGGGTTCCGGCAATATGCAAAGCGATACCACGCATATTTATATCGGAACATCAGGGTGGGTGGTCAGCACTGTTGACAAACGCATGACCGATATTGATGGCATGGTGGCCTCTATTCTAGGCGCAGTTCCCGGCAAATATAACTATATTTCTGAGCAAGAAACGTCCGGGCGTTGTTTACAGTGGGTGCGTGATCATCTGGCCCTCGATGAAATTGGGGTTTATCTCGATAGTCAAACCATTGTTGATTATCAGGATGAAATTGAATCTCTCTATGATTTTTTGAGTAGCGTTGTCGATGAGGTTGAGCCGGGTTCGGGTGGCGTTATTTTCACGCCATGGCTCCACGGCAATCGCTCCCCGTTTGAAGATCCCTATGCGCGCGGCATGTTTTTCAATCTGAGTCTTAAAACAGGCAAACGCGAGATGATTCGCGCCGTTTTAGAAGGAGATGCTTTTCATAAACGGTGGATGCTCGAAACCATTGAAAAGAAAGTTCCCCATAATGCGACTCTACGTCTAGTTGGCGGTGGGGCGCGGTCTGATCCGTGGTGTCAAATTTTGGCCGATGTCACAGGGCGCGCAATTGAAGTGGTTGAACATCCAGAGAATGCGGGCGCGGCTGGTGCGGCATTGGTCTGTGGGGTCGGGTTAAAACTCATCGACTTTGATCGGGTCCAAGATTTAATCAACGTGGCAAAAGCTTTTAAACCCCGCCCTCAATTTACCGAACTTTATGAGCACCAATATAAGGTCTATCAACAACTCTATAAACACAACAGGAAGCTGTTCAAAGCCTTAAATCAATAGCTCCATAAAAATGTTTACAGGTGGCGGACGCGGCATGCCGTTATCCTACAAGTTTAGGGTGGTGGACTAATTATCTTAGGCGGTTATTTTGATGATAACTTTGCCCCGTGCCCGACTGGTTTCTAGATAGCGGATAGCTTCGGCACTTTCAGCTAAGGGATAACAGCGATCAATGATCGGCACGATTTGGCCCGCTTCCAACATTTCAGACAGAATGAGATAGTCTTCTTTGTTGGGATACGCGGTATCCATCATGCCTACTTTTTGATCACTCCCCATCGTTTTTAAAGGAGCCAGTAACGAATGGTCAACTAAACGGGTCAATGTTGTAAAACCCGCAATTACACATTGTCCGTCCGAGGTAAGCGCGCGTTTTAAGTCAGCAACAGAACGATTACCAACCGCATCGAAAATCAGATCATATTTCTGCACACCATCTGCAAAATCTGTCTTTGTATAGTCAATGACATGATCCGCGCCAAGATCGCGCACAAATGCTAGATTACGTGTGCTACATACTCCGGTAACTTCAGCCCCGAAGAATTTTGCAATTTGCACAGCATAGGTCCCCACGCCGCCTGATGCACCATTAATAAGCACCGCGTGACGCTTTTTAAT
The DNA here is from genome assembly GCA_050303635.1 of Anaerolineae bacterium. GTDB lineage: Bacteria > Chloroflexota > Anaerolineae > Aggregatilineales > J027 > JAKEEQ01. The sequence continues at coordinate 2,103 of JBNLCD010000005.1, read as the reverse complement.
ATTGCCGGTGCGCAATCCTTGCAGGGCGGTAGTAGCGGCAACAGGAACGGCGGCGGCGTATTCCAAGGCAAGATTACGCGGCTTTTTCACCAGTGTTGAAGCCGGCACGCAAACATATTCGGCCAAACTACCGAGTCCGCTGTTGAATACATCCCCCCAAACTTCATCACTGACTTCAAATTCAGTCACATTGCGACCCACTGCTTCGACAATACCGGCGAGGTCAGCGCCAAGTTGGTTAACTTTTGGACGACGCAGACCAAATTCTAAGCGCGCCAAAAAAGGTTTACCGCGCATGACATGCCAATCAAGTGGATTGACAGATGCCGCGATGACACGCACCAGAACTTCATCGGGTTGAGGGGTCGGCTGGTCGATTTCTTCAAATCGCAAAATATCAGGTGAACCGTATTGATTAAATGTGATGGCTTGCATAGCAAATTCCTTTGCTTATTTCTCTTTTCGATAGTTGATTGGGAACTTTTTAGACGGTAACTAATCCAGCCAGTTGTACACTTGCATCCCATAAGCGTTGCGCAACTCGCTGGTCATAAGATTCCGGCGATGATTTGATGGGCTGACAATCTCTAAAATATTGACCGGTGACACCTTCAACAGTGGGCGATGATGCCAGATGAATAGCTGTTTCAGCCCCTTCTTCGGGTGTTGATAGGAATAAAGCTAGGCCATATGCTACTGCCTTCCAGAAGAGACCATTATTACGTCCCAGATGAGTGGCAACTGCACCGGGATCAACAGCATTCACGGTGATGTGACTATCTTCTAGACGACGTGCTAATTCATAGGTGAACAAAATATTGGCAAGCTTTGATTGGGCGTAAACATCCAAAAACTGATAACTGGCTTGATTGTGGAGATCAGCGAAATTAATCGTGCCACGTGGATGTATTTCAGAAGCAACGTTGATGATACGCGCGGGCGTACTTGCTTGGAGTACATCCAGCAGTAAATTGGTCAGCAAGAAATAGGCCAGATGATTGACGGCGAAAGTCATTTCATAGCCATCGACGGTTTCTTGGCGAGAGGTCATTATTACCCCAGCGTTGTTAATCAAAATATCGAGTTTGGCGTAACGATCTTTGAACTGTTGGGTTAATTGCCTTACTTCTTGCATGGAAGACAAATCAGCGAGCAACATCTCCACGACTGGATTGCCACTTTGGGCTTGGATTTCGTGAACCGTTGCCGCCGTCTTGGCGGGATTCCGACCAACGATGACTACATGCGCGTTCATTTTGGCTAATTCCAACGCCGTCACTTTTCCAATACCGCTTGTCGCGCCCGTGATGAGAACCTGTTTATTCGTGAGATCTGTCATGACAACTTGCCTTTCTTGCTTATTTCTTCGATGGTTTTGACTTATTGATACCGTAGGATGTCGGAAATGGTCTTACGTGAGGCTACTAATGACGGCCATAAGCTAGCTACCGAAACAATTACCAGAACATTAGCTAGACCAAACACAACTAATTGCGGTGGATAGATCAAAAACATGTAATCGACGGGTAAAATACCGAGGAAAGCTTGGCTCATCAACATGCTAAATGGAATCGCACCAAGCCACGCCAAAATGCCGATCATGACACCTTCGAGCATGAATTGTCCCATAATGGTGCGTGAACGAGCCCCCACAGAACGCATGACACCGATTTCTTTTTGACGTTCTAAAACAGCCATCGATTGCGCCCCAAGCAAACCAATAGCACTCACGGCGGCGGTGACCATCGCCATCATTTGGAACACCATGCCCAAGGTTGCGCCCTCTTCAGCCGAGACTTCCAGCGCATAGGGTTGATTGAAGTAGGTGCCTTGGATGTCTTGGGCGCTTAAAAGCGCTGTAATCTCTTCAATTTTGTCATCAACAGCGTCAATATCTTCGGTATCGAGCACAATATAGGCTGTTCCCGCGAGAGATTCACCGGATTCATCGACATAACCTGCTATTTGAGCAAGTTCTTGCCAATCCATGTAGATGTTGTCAAAGGGATAGGCATCTACACCTAAAATTTCATAGGATAAGTCTTGGCCATTAATGATAAATTCAAGGGTGTCACCCGCTTGTTTGTCCAATTTATCAGCCAA
>JBNLCD010000004.1:0-37850 GCA_050303635.1 Anaerolineae bacterium | reverse complement strand
GTTACATACTCCTGTGCAAATAATTCAAAATTTAAGACTGCGAGATATTAATTGGATTAAATTATCAGGATAAACCTGCTTATCAAAATTTCCGATAAGCAGGCATCATAGGCATATCCTTTGAACTTAACCCTTACCACGCAACCGTGGGTCAAGCGCATCCCGCAACCCATCACCAAAGAAGTTGAAGGCTAGGGTTAGCACAACCAACGCCACACTCGGAACGAGAATTAAGTGTTGGTTCGCAGTCAAGCCACCCGCAGATTGCAAGTTACTGATCATTTGACCCCAACTGGGTGTACCCGGTTGAACACCTAGACCAATAAAGCTCAAGAAAGCTTCGGTAAAGATGTAGCCCGGTACAGCCAAGGCTTCAACAACTACTAATGGGCCAATAATGTTTGGAAGCAAGTGAACAAAAATGATACGGCGGTCGCTGGCCCCAACAGCCCGGGCGGCTTCCACAAATTCTTGTTCACGGTAGGCCAATACTTGACCTCGTGCCAAGCGGGCCATACCGATCCAGCTCAATAGCCCGATGGCTATGAACAGGAACAGTAGACCCCCTAAGTCTTTGTCGAGATCTATAACAAAGCCTAGTAGCCCCTCCGCATCAGTATACTCATTCTTCAAACCACGGAAGAATACCTGCATCAAAATAATGATTACTAAGCCAGGAATACCATATAGGAAGTCAACGAAACGCATCATGATATTATCAACGCGTCCACCGTAGAAACCAGCAATAACGCCATAGACGATACCAACAAGGAAGCTTGTCGTTGCACCAATAACTGCCACAGCCATTGAAACTTGAGCGCCGTAGACGGTTTGGGTCAACATGTCCTTCCCTTGGTCATCTCCGCCTAACAAGAAACACCATTGGCGTTGTTCGAGGTCGGGAATTTCAGTCGTACATTTAGCCGGGAAACGCGCCCGTTGTTCTTCGGTCAATATTGCGCACCAAGGTTGACCTTGGTCAATATTGTCACGCGCACAATCTAACGGATCGGCGTAGGGATCGATACGTTCCCACCCCACCGGATTGAGCGTGTGCCGCGAGCGGTAACCCCGTGAGTGGTCAAGAAGACCAACTTGTGTCCAAAGATTCGCTGTGATCGCCAAGAAGAAAAAGAAGATGATGACAAAAACGCCAACGACCGCAATTCTGTTACGGCGGAATTGACGAACAGCATCACCCATGGGGGTTGTTCGGCGAGCGGTAATCCCTTCTTCTGATAGGCTGACAGGTTTGTTGTTATCTTCTGCCATATTCTAAGCCTGCTCCTTAAATAACTAAGTGTTTATTCAATCAAGGTTGCACATCTATTAAACATAACCGAAACGTGTCACCTAAATTTTAGGTAACACGGTGGCAAGATACCCAGTGTCCGGGTGTAATTTCAATGAGTTCAGGGTCGACATCATAACAAACGTCAACCGCAACTGGACAACGTGTATTAAAGTTACAGCCAATTGGCGGATTAGCTGGGCTAGGCAAATCGCCCTTCAACAAAATACGTTGACGGGTGGCCTCAATCTCAGGATCAGGCACTGGAACTGCTGACAAGAGGGCCTGAGTATAAGGATGGAGAGGATTGGTATATAACTCCTCTGTTTCAGCCATTTCTACGATTTTACCGAGGTACATTACTGCCACACGGTCACAAATATGACGCACCATACTCAAGTCATGCGCAATAAACAAATAGGTCAGACCCATTTCATGTTGCAATTCTTGAAGAAGGTTGACGACTTGCGCTTGAATAGATACATCGAGTGCTGAAATAGGCTCATCACAAACAATGAAAGAGGGATTAAGGGCTAATGCACGAGCAATACCAATACGTTGACGTTGCCCCCCGGAGAATTCATGTGGATACCGATTCGCGAAATAGGGATTTAGCCCCACGCGTTCCAGCAGTTCTTCCACACGTTGTTGACGTTCTTTTTCAGAACCAATACCATGCACCAACAAAGGCTCAGCAACGATTCGAGAAATCGTCATACGCGGATTGAGGGATGCATATGGGTCTTGGAAAATAATTTGCATTTCCCGACGCATCCGGCGCATGGCTTGACCTTTGAGATCAGTAAGCTCAACACCGTTATATTGGACAGACCCATCTGTCGCCCGGTGCAATTGTAAGATGGTACGTCCGGTGGTCGATTTACCACAACCACTTTCACCTACCAACCCAAGTGTCTCACCTTGATAAATATCAAAATCGACACCATCGACAGCTTTCACTGCCGCTAGTTCACGTTGGAAAAAACCACCGCCCCCAATGGGAAAGTGTTTTTTCATGTTACGAATTTTTACGAGGACTTCGTGATTGCCTTTGCGCGCGGCTTCGGCAAATACGTCATCAATATTTGGCTTATCCATAAAATCTATTGACTGGTTAAAACCAGCCCAATCTCCTTTCTATACCAATCCAAATCTATGAAGAAACCACAACATCTGGATTCGTATGTTCGGCAGTCCGAACATCAACCCAACATGCAACAGAATGATCTTGATGCCCACGATCAACCGGTAACAAGGACGGATTTTCCTTGCATTTATCAATCACAAAAGGACATCGGGGGGCAAAAGGACAACCCACTGGTTCGGTTCGCATATCAGGTGGTGAACCTTTAATAGAAAAGAGATCTTGATCTTTAAGGTCAAGACGGGGGAGTGAACCAATCAGCCCTAAGGTATAGGGATGACGAGTATCCTTAAACAAGCTGTTGACGGGTGCGCGCTCTACGACAAAACCGGCATACATTACTTGCACAGTATCGGCGAGACTAGCCACAACACCTAAGTCATGGGAAATCCAAATCATAGCCATCCCAATCTTGTCACGCAAACGGCGCACAAGATCAAGAATTTGTGCCTGAATGGTTACATCCAAGGCGGTTGTGGGTTCATCTGCAATTAGTAATTGCGGATTACAAGACAATCCCATAGCAATCATCACACGTTGACGCATCCCCCCAGAAAATTGGTGAGGATAATCATCTAAACGGCGATCAGCCATTGGGATACCTACCATTGAAAGCAACTCAGCGGCACGATGGCGAGCTTGGCCTGTATCCATGCCCAAGTGCAACTTCAGTGCTTCCACGATTTGTCGACCCACAGTCAACACTGGGTTCAGTGAAGTCATGGGGTCTTGGAAAATCATTGCAATTTCAGCCCCACGAACGAGACGCATTTGATCACGAGGGAGCTTCAATAAATCCCGCCCACGGAAGTGAACTTCACCACTTACTTCACCCGGCGGTTGGGGGACAAGGCCCATGATCGAAAGGGCGTGGACACTTTTTCCACAACCACTTTCACCTACAACACCGAGAGTTTCGCCTTCATGTAGACGATAACTCACACCGTTGACGGCATAGACCAAGCCTTCTTGAGTGTTAAAACGGGTTTTGAGGTCTCTGACCTCCATGAGTACTGTCAAAAGTCCCTCACTCCTTTATAAAACAATATATATTTAATGTTTAAGCGCAATTTATGCGAAAGTTAACGCACTATTGAATACCTCAATGATGATGAGGGGGGATATAGAACCATCATTCCAACGCAGAAATTGTGGGTAATATGACCAAATGGGGTTAATAACCAAAATTTCTATTTTAGAAGATGTGTGCGTATCTATATACAGACAAGCTCAACCTATATCACCTAATTCTTCCCGAAAATGTCTACTTAGGATAGGGTCCATTTATAGCCATTTTACTGCGGCGAATTGTAAGCGATATTGGTTCATAATGCAACTGTCTTGATTTCCCCTCTTCTGTTAAAAATACCCTTTGGTCAAGCAATCGGTTCAAAATTATCATGGCTATGATAATCATTTACAAACCTGTTATAATCACCCAAATTTTGAAATGAGGAGTATCGCTTTGCCTATTCTTCGAAATAACACACTCGAAATAATCAGTCGTAATGCAGACCAAACACTAAAAATAGGACATCGGTTGGGGCAACTCTTGACTTCAGGCGATGTGGTTTGTTTGCATGGTGGATTAGGGGCTGGTAAAACAACCTTAACGCGCGGAATTGGCCAAGGTTGGCAGAGTTCATCGCGCATTACGAGCCCAACCTACACATTAGTAAATATTCATGAGCGCGCCACCGATGAGCAAAAGCTCTATCATGTGGATGCTTATCGTCTTGAAAATCCAGAAGATTTGGATAGTGTGGGTTTTGAAGATATTTTTGAGAGTAAAAACACGGTCATTATTGAATGGCCCGAACGCCTTGATACCATTTTGCCCAATGATTATTTGAACATCTATTTAGATGTTGATGATGAAGATTTTGATCGGCGGGTATTCACCATTGAAGCGGTCGGTGAACGCTATAATCCTTTATTGGATGCCCTCCGTCACGCAATTTTTGGAGTATAGAAGTTTATGTTTGTTGCAATTGATACAGCCACACGCTTATTAGGCATTGCCCTGCACAGCGGCTATAATTTACTGGCTGAACATAGTTGGTATACCCGGAATCGGCACAATGTCGAATTAGCCCCTGCCATTGAAAAGATGTTGAAGCAAGCACAAGTCGACCCACGTGAATTAACCGGCATCGCAGTTGCGCAGGGCCCCGGCTCATTTACCGGATTACGCATTGGGATGGCTTTTGCCAAGAGTTTAGCTTTTGCCCTACAAATTCCACTGATTCCCGTGCCAACCTTTGATATTGTGGCCTATGCTACGCCATATTTTAAAGGCTCGTTATATACGGTTGTGCAAGCTGGACGCGGACGTATTCATGGCCAACGTTATCGCTGGAAAAAAGGTGGCTGGGAATTTGCTGATCCGCCATTCAATGCCAGTTGGGCTGAATTTATTGAAAGTTTGGACAAGACGGCATTAATCAGTGGCGAAATTGAACAACAAGGTTTTGCCGCGATTGAAGCCGCCGGCAATGAAGCGATTGAAGTCGCGTCTGGTTCGCAACGTCTGCGGCGCGCGGGTTATTTAGCTGAACTGGCCTACTCGCGTCAATCTGAATTAGAAACAACTGATCCAGCTTTAATAACGCCTATCTATCTCAAGAAACCATGAGTGATTATATTATGCGCCCGATGTCGGTTAACGATATTCGGGCGGTTACCAAAATTGATCGACAAATCTTTTCGATGCCGTGGCCCGCATTTATTTTTATGCATGAGATTAACCATAATCGTGCGGCGTATATGGGTTTAATTGAAGGGAAGCGGTCTGAGCAAGAGCAAAAAACTCCGCCCATGAGTTGGCTACAACGCGTCAGTCAATTAGAACGCCCGTTGATTGCCTATGGGGGCGTGTGGATGGATGGCAAAGAAGGACATATCAGCACCTTAGCCACTGTACCCGATTATCAACGCCAAGGTTTTGGTGAACTGATGCTAGTTGGGTTATTGTGGCGCGCAATCAAAATGAAAATGGACCGCGCCGCGTTGGAAGTACGCGTAAGTAATACGGGTGCGCAAGCCCTGTACCGCCGCTATCAATTTGAAATTGTGTCCACACATTACGAATATTACCGTGATAATGACGAAGATGCGTATATTATGAAAGTTCCCCGTTTGGATGCCCCTTATAAAGAGTTTCTCCAAGAACGGTGGACGGTCATGCGTGAAAAATTCAATTTCAAAGATCGCTACACTGGCTATCAGGCAAATAGTGAGTAACACCCGGCAGGAATTCCAGTATGTTTTTAGTCCCAGATTGACCTCAAAACACACATTCTGCGCTATGATTAAGTTACCAGTAGCATAATCAACCAAGGTAAGTCACCATCTTGAAATTTATTCGTCAATGGTTAAACCCGATATCAGCTTCATCTGCGTTGGCATTTCATGAAAAGAATCTGCGCATTATTACCTTGCTAGTTGTGCCCATGTTGGTGATCTCAATACTGGCTAATATTGTTGCTCAAAATACAGTTCAGGCGTGGCTAGCATCATCCACATGGGCAATGGCGGCCCTTGTAATCATGCTCATAATTGGGGTGGCGCTTGCCCGTGGTGCTGGCGTGCTGGCCTATCGATTGAGTATCTTTATCAGTTTTTTAACGCTTTTTGATACTTCAGTCGCCTATTGGTCAACGGGCACCATTATCATGACTATTTTTCTATCTTTTATGTATTTATGGATTATTCCACAATGGCGTGAATTAGTAGTGGCGTGGATGATAACATGGGGCGTCTATCTCTATATTATCTTTAACTCAAGCGAAGCACCTTTACCTGAAACAGACGTTTTCTATAGCCCTATAACGGCCTTTATCTCCACTATCTTGTCGTCTATCTTTTTTGCCGGAATTGGATATTATATGCGCACTGCCCAATATCAGCATCATCGCCAACTCCTTCAATTCCAAGAGCAACAGACGCAACTGCAAGAACAACATGCCCGTACTCTGCGCAATTTTCTGAACCATGTCACCCATGATCTCAAAACGCCAATTACTAATTTGAAACTGAGACTATACCTGATGGAACATGATCATGACAAGAATTCTGATAAGCATTATCAAGTGTTGAATCGAAATGTCGATCATCTAGAGGATATTCTCAATCATATTCTGGCCATCACACATATAGATAGTGGGGTAGATTTCAGGCCTGTATACACAAATATGAAACCTCTCATAGACAATGCTACCGTAAAATTCGCGGAATTTGCCGCCACCAAAAATCAGAAAATCATGGTTCAAGCAGATGATTCTATAGATTGTCTGATTGATCCACAATTCCTTCAGAAAGCAATCGATAATATTCTCGAAAACGCCATTTATAATACACCCGCCAACGGGCAAATTTGGATTAATTTGCACAAGAAAGGCAACGACACTGTGATTGAGATTAAGGATAATGGTGTTGGAATCGCACCAGACGTTCTCCCCCATATCTTCGATCGTTTTTATCGTGGTGATGATGCACGTAATACGACCACGGGTAAGATTGGTCTTGGTTTAACCATCAGCGAGAAAATCTTTGAAATGCATGGCGGCTCCATCACCGTGGAAAGTGAATTAGGTCAAGGTTCCACTTTCCGATTGATCTTACCGGACATAGCTCGTCAATCGACCTCGCCTACAGATGGTAGCAAATCCGATCCCGTGTAATTTTTGCTACTGAAGAGGCTCCAACTAACTACATGGTCGACTCAAAATCAGCTTTGAAAGTGAACAAGCATCCATTATTTTGTGTCGAATTATATAACCCGCCATCAAAGTGACATTCTGCACATTTTTTATGTCTCGCCTAACTAGGAAATCCACCTGAGATTCGTTATACTCAAATTGTCTGTCACCTCGCGTAATATTACGTCACCGTCACCTAACCCCTGCTGGACGGATTGGAAAGGCGTAGATGCTAGGACAGAAAATTGGCTCGTATGAAATCCTCGAAGAAATTGGGCGAGGCGGGATGGCTACGGTTTATCGCGCTTATCAAGCAAGCGTCAATAGATTTGTTGCCATAAAAATTATCCAGTCAGGTATTTTGCTGGACCCCACTAATATTGAACGTTTTGCGCGTGAAGCCCAACTCATTGCTCAACTTGAGCATGCTCATATCCTCCCTGTTTATGATTTTGATGGAAACCATAAACCGCCCTATATTGTGATGCGTTATTTGCCGACGGGTACACTGAGTAATATTATAGAACGCGTTGCGCTACCTATCGGCGAGGTACTCCATCTATTTCGTCAAATTGCTTCGGCGATCGATTATTCTCATCGCCAAGGTGTGGTCCATCGTGATATCAAGCCATCCAATATCATGGTTGATGCCGAAGGCAATGTCTTTTTGACTGATTTTGGGGTGGCGCGTCTGGTTAGTGCAAAAACCGCTTTAACAGCCAGTGGCGTGACTATCGGCACACCAGCCTATATGGCACCGGAACAGGGCTTAGGGCATGACGTCGATGGACGCGCCGATATTTATGCCCTCGCCGTAATTTTATATGAATTGTTAGCTGGCAAAATGCCCTATGAGGCCGAGACACCTATTGCCACAATCTATAAACATATTCATGATTCGATCCCTAACATTCTGAATAATAATCCAGATTTACCGATTGAGATGCAGGAATTTTTCGAAAAAGCCTTGGCCAAGATACCGGAAGACAGATTCCAAACGGCGGCTGAATTGGTTACTGCTTTTGAGGAAGCAATTGGCGAAGATGTCAACACCCGTCCGGTGATATTGAAAAAAACAGCAACTGACACGATTCGTGAGCGATCCGAACGCCGCGAAAACACAGCACCAACTGATAACGAAACGGCGGAACAAACATTTAATCTTGCGGGTGAACGTCAAAATGGTGCATCAAATAATTTGGTTAAACGATTTTTGTCGCTGGCTGGCCTTTTGCTAATTTTGATGATTGCGGCGGGGTTATATTGGATGAGCCAGCAAAATGATGACAGCTCCAATGCTGAACAGACTCAACAAGTAGAAAATACAACCCCAGCTAGAGAATCTACCACAACTGCGCAGTCACAAGTGACCAACACGTCCGAAGCCATGACAGCTATTGCATTGTTCAATTCGAGTGCCACTGTCACAGCTTTAACGCCCGCGCCAACTAAAACCGCGACTTATACATTATCTGCGGATGATGCAGTTGATACGCTGGAAGCAAGAGAGACTGCGACTGAAGCTATTATCCTGACACAAACGGCTACGCAATGGACTGTGACACCAAGTTACACCCCATCCGACACCCCAACTCCCACTTTTACAGCGGATTGGACGCAGACCGTGAATGCAGTGCGCACCGAACGGGCGTGGGAGCGGGCCACAGAAATAACGTGGACACCAACAACGACCCTAACGTATACACCAAGCTTTACTGCTACCGATACATTCACCCCAACGGAAACGCCCACACTAAGTCCATTTGAACGCGCATTTATTTCTGTTAAGAACAATAGTGATTGGCAACCGTATAGTGAAGTTATTGACGGAGTAGAAATGGTCTTGGTCCCCGCAGGTTGTTTTTTGATGGGTAGCACTGATGAACAGCTTGATTATGCCGAAGATTTAGGCGCGGAACGTGATTGGTATGTGAATGAACAACCTGTTCAACAAATTTGTTTTGAAGCGCCATTTTGGATTGATAAGTATGAAGTGACGAATGCGGACTTTGGATCGTCTGGGTGTCCCGATTGGTCATCGAGACCAGATCAGCCACGTAATTGTGTCGGCTGGGTTGAAGTCCGAGATCACTGTGCGGCGCGCGATGCGCGTGTGCCAACTGAAGCGGAGTGGGAATATGCGGCACGCGGTCCAGAAAGCTGGATATATCCGTGGGGCAACGAATTTATTGCTCCCAATGTGGTTTATGTTGGTAATTCAAGTCAGCCCGCCTCAGTTGGTAGCAAACCAGCGGGTGTCTCATGGGTCGGTGCCTTGAATATGGCTGGCAATGTCATTGAGTGGACAAGTTCAATCTATCAAGATTATCCGTACACAGATGAGATTAGAGATAGAACAGATATGAACTTCCAAGTTTTACGTGGTGGCAGTTTTGGAAGTGCACCGTACCAACTACGATCCACAATACGCTTACAAAGTATTCCAACGATTAATGCGGTGGGTGTCGGTTTTCGCTGTGCACGCTCGATTGATTAAATTGTTTTCTGAAGATGAAAATGAAGGGGCGAATATGAAGACAAGAATTCTTCCAGAGTTTCCTGAGGCGAAATCACCCGCAGGTGCTGATGTTCGATTTCTTTTAGATAACGACATGAGCAACATGATTCACAGTACAGTTCCCCCCTATCAAATAAATAAGGCAACTGTTCACGCAACAGTCAGCGAATTCTGGTACATATTGGAGGGATATGGTGAGATCTGGCGTGATGATGGCACAGCGAGTGATGTTACAACACTTGTTCCAGGTATCTCAATCGATATTCCGGTCGGCACTGCATTTCAATATCGCAATGTATCAGACGTGGACTTGAAATTTATTTGCATCACTATGCCGCGCTGGCCGGGCGACTCAGAGGCCACCTATATCGAGGGGAAGTGGCAACCCACGGTTTGACGGTATCCACTTTGGCATCATTTTAAATTGCGAACCTTTACAGAAATTTCCATTCGTAGTTTGAACAGAAACACTGAAATTAAAGGGGCAATTGTCTTCAAATAGTGAGCGAAACTGAAAATATTTCTGAAGTTGAAACATTATGACGCAGACTGGGGTACAGAATGCTAGGGCAGAAAATTGGCTCGTATGAAATTCTCGAAGAAATTGGACGAGGCGGGATGGCTACGGTCTATCGCGCGTATCAGTCCAGCGTCAATAGATTTGTTGCTATCAAACTTATCCAGCCCGGAATTATGCTGGAACCTACTATTATTGAGCGTTTTACGCGTGAAGCTCAGCTAGTTGCCCAACTTGAACATGTGCATATTCTCCCGATATATGATTTTGATGGAGCGCATAATCCACCCTATATTGTGATGCGCTATTTACCCACGGGTACCCTTAAAGATGTTATGAAGCAGGTGATCTTGCCACTTGGTGAGATTTTGCACTTGTTCCGGCAAATTGCAACGGCGATTGATTATTCGCATCGGCAGGGTGTTGTTCATCGAGATATCAAACCCTCTAATATCATGATTGATGCCGAGGGGAATGCTCTACTCACCGATTTTGGGATTGCGCGGCTGATGAATGCGAAAACTGCCTTAACCGGGAGCGGGGCAACGATCGGCACGCCGGCTTACATGTCCCCCGAACAGGGTTTAGGGCAGGAAGTCGATGGTCGCGCAGATATTTATGCACTAGCTGTTGTGCTCTATGAACTGCTTACCGATAAAATGCCTTATGCAGCGGATACACCACTAGCCACTATTTATAAGCATATCCATGATCCCATCCCCAATATTCTCGATGATAATCCTGAACTACCCCCTGAAATGGTAAGTTTCTTTGAACAGGCATTGGCCAAGAATCCAGATGACCGTTTTCAAACAGCACTGGAATTGGTTGACGCATTTGAAGAAGTCATTGGTGGTGAAGTCAGCACCCGCCCCGCGATTTTGAAAAATACAGCTACGCAAATTATTGAACAATTGGCTAACCAGCGGGAAAGTATTGCCCCAACTGATAACAATACCGATATGGAAACTTTTACACCCGCATCGGATAGCCATCAGGCATTTGGATCTCGATCAATTATTCGTCTACTTTCAGTCTTGGCGATTGGATGCGTTGTGGCACTTTTAGGCTGGTTTTATTGGAGCAGTATCCAAAATGATCATGCAGATAGCGCTCGTTCAACACAGACAGCAACCGTCTTAATCTCAGAAAATCAGAATACAACTGAAATAGCGCAAGATATAGCTAGTTCAACAACCGCAGTCCCGTCTGAAGACAATACCCCAACAACAACTTATACACTATCTGCCGGTGAGTTCGTTGACACTTTAGAATATGAAGAAACAAGCACGGAAATTGCGGGTTATACCGCAACACCAACACTTGATTGGACACAAACTATCGACGCTGAGCGGACAATCCGCGTATTAAATCAAGCTACGGAAATTACTTGGACACCCTTACCGAGTGATACACCAACGGCTACATTTACGTCATCACCCACATTGACGGATACGCCTAGTTACACCCCGACTTTTACGGACACATACACAAGCACGCCCACCAATACATCAACCTTTACCACTACGCCGACAGAAACACCCACTGACACGTCAACATTTACAGACATACCGAGTGACACGCCAAGTAAAACGTCAACGTTTACCACTACGCCGACCCTAACACGCCTTGAATTAGCCGCTCTGCCAATTTCAAGCAATGCCGATTGGGAACCCTACACTGAAGTCATTCAAGGCTCGGAGATGGTTTTAGTTCCGGCGGGTTGTTTCACAATGGGAAATGATAGCGGCGACAGCAATGAGCGCCCTGCCCATAAAATATGCTTTGCTGAACCATTTTGGATAGATACATACGAAGTGACGAATGCAGATTATGGTTCGGTTGCCAGTAATTGTTATTTTTCTTCAGAGCCAAATGAACCACGGAATTGTGTTAATTGGTATGATGCGCGCGATTTTTGTGAGGCGCGGGGGGCCCGTCTTCCCACGGAAGCGGAATGGGCCTATGCGGCGCGGGGCCCTGATGGATTACTCTATCCGTGGGGCAATGAATTTGTGGCGGCGAATGTAGTTTATGGAAATATCAAGGAAACCAGAGCGGTAGGTAGTCGGCCAGATGGTGCGTCATGGGTTGGAGCGCTGGATATGTCGGGCAACCTGTGGGAGTGGACCAATAGCATTTATGCGGACTATCCATATAATGCCAATGATGGGCGTGAAGATCCTAATAATACGAGTGGTCATCGCGTTTTGCGTGGAGGCTCATTCTTCAATGCGGCTGAAAACGTGAGTTTGACGAAGCGGCATTGGAATCATCCGACTTATGTCGACAGCATTAATGGTTTTCGGTGCGCGTACGACGCTACATATAATGCTGTGTCGCAAGCCGAAGATGCCCCTTTAACTAATATTGAAAAAACTAACCCTCTCGAAATCGCGCAAGAAGGCGTTACCACCAATAGCGATTGGGAACCTTATAGCGAAATCATGAATGGAGTAGCGATGGTTTTGGTTCCAGCCGGGGTATTTATGATGGGGAGCGACGAAACCGAACAACAATTTGCCTATGAGTTATGTTTAGAGTCAGCCCAAAACGGCGCTTACTGTGAGAAAACATGGTTTGAAAAACTGGGTCCCGCTAGTGTACAGGTATTTGGCGAACCCTTTTGGATTGATGAAACTGAAGTTACCCGCGCCATGTATCAACTTTGCATTGAAGCAGGTGTCTGTGATGTGACTCCGGCCTCTGACTTTTCAACTGAGACTAATCATCCGATAGACCATGTAACTTGGTTTCAGGCGAAACAATATTGTGAGTGGCGCGAGGCGAGATTACCGACTGAGGCCGAATGGGAATATGCGGCACGGGGTCCTTATGGTCTAAAATTTCCGTGGGGCAATGAGTTTATTGCGACCTTCGCCAATCATTGTGATATCAATTGTGGCCAGTCCAATTGGGCACGTGGTATGTTTGTTAATATGGACAACGATGATGGATTTGCGGGTGTAGCACCTGTCGGGAGTTATCCAGCGGGTGCATCGTGGGTCGGCGCATTAGATATGGCGGGTAATGAATGGGAATGGACCAACACTATTTTCATGGATTACCCCTATAATAAAGATGATGGTCGTGAAGATACTAGCGATACAACCAGTCCACGTGTCTTACGGGGTGGCTCCTTATTTAACGCATCATATCATCTCCACAGCGCCGATCGTATTCACAATATTCCAACGATTGAGGATCACGGTATCGGTTTTCGTTGTGCGCGTTCCATAAATTGAATTCTCAAATACACATACAGATTGGTTATATGACCGCATCACAGTCCTTCATGAGAACAAATGATTTTCGACGGTTTGAGCGGTTGGGATTGAACAGTAATCCCTTCCGCACATTGAGTCGGACTGAATGGGGTGAGATTGCCTTCCTCACGCCAGAAATTCAGCGTTTAGTTGAACAAGAAAATACTCATCTGCAATTGCTTGGCAACTTAGGGCGAGGCAAAACCACCACCCTATTGGGGATTGGGGCTTTACTCGAAGAGCAAAGTCAATCAGTTATTTATGAATATTTAGCAATTGGTCAGCGACGTTTCAAAACAAATTTAGCGACCCAGCATCCTGATGTGTTCTTACTCGATGAAGCCCAACGTCTGTGGCATTATGAAAAATGGCGGCTTCTACAATCTGTTCAAAAATATACGCAAATGCGTTTGATTTTCAGTAGTCATGTGGATTTGAGCGGATGGTTTAAACAACGCAATTTACCCCTTGTACCCTATCATGTCGATCACTTGCCCACAGTCAGTTTGGGTGAATTATTAAATAAGCGTCTGGAATATTTTCTGACAGCCAAAAGTTCACCCCTTAATTTCACCGATGATGCAATGGCCTATCTTGAAAAAACATTTGGCAGTAATCGGCGTCAAATGGAGCAATTCTTATATGAAGTGTTCGAGTTAATGATTGAGCCGAAGCCTATTACATCTGCATTTCTAATTGAATGTATGCAAAAAGTGCGTATTTCAGAGAGTCAGGGGATACTATCAATAGTTATCAAACGTCAAACTTTCCGTACATGGAGACCTCGATGAAATCTACCGTTCCATCTTTAAAGAATTGGCAGGCATCAGGCACTTACTTGAATGTTAACAATCAGCGTATATTTGTGCGCGAGGAAGGTCAGGGGCCACCGCTTTTATGTTTACATGGTTTTCCTACTTCTAGCTATGATTATGCACGGCTAGCACCGTTGCTTCGCGACCAATTTCATCTCGTTTTTTTCGATTTTTTGGGTTATGGATTTTCAGATAAGCCACGCCAGCACCCATATTCAATCTTTGAACAAGCAGATATTACCCAAGCCGTTGTCAATTCGTTAGGAATTGAACAAATCAATATCTTGACACATGATTTAGGCAATTCTGTGGTTCTGGAATTGTTTAAACGGGGAAATCCTCTTGTCGAGAGACTGGTTATGCTTAACGGTAGCGTGCTTCTGGATTACTACCAGCCTGTTATCACACAAAAACTGTTGCTAAATCTCATTGCAGGTCCCATAATTTCAAGATTGCGCCTGATTCGCAAACCTATATTTGCTCGACAATTTAGCAAAATTTTTGCTGAAAAACCTGCGCAAGAAGAAATTGATGCCTTTTGGGAATTGATTCAATATAATGATGGAATGGCAAATTATCATCTATTGATTCAGTATTTAAGAGAACGTAAAATTTATGAACATATGTGGCTTGACGAACTCAAAGCTCACACTGCACCGCTTACAGTAATTTGGGGACAACGTGATCCAGTCTCTGTGCCAAAGATCGCCGAAGCTATTTTGGATCGACGTCCTGACACGGACTATCATCCCTTGGCGGAGGTGGGACATTTTCCACATTGGGAAAATCCACCAGTCGTTGCTAATATCGTCAAACAAGCATTCAGCTAATTAGAAATAAATGCCCTGTTCAACGAACAGGGCATTTATATTTATACTAAATGTTCAATTATTGACTACTCGTTGACAGTTAAATCGCGGATAATCAAATCATCAAAATCAGCGACCGTGTTGGGTTCGATACCAATGGCCAAGGTGCCGCCCAAAACAGTCGCGGGTCGGATATTAGCCAGGGCACGACCATTCGCAAAGAAGGCAATTTGGTCATCTTCAGCGAGGATGATAACTTCAACCCAATCACCAACTTGAGCCCCATCGACTAGTTCATCGTAAACATAGGTCTTATCGCCTTGCAAGAAGGGACGAACCCGGACGCGAACTGATCCATCTTCTTCTGAAACGATTTCGATTTGATATTGATCGAGACCAGTGCGGGAAGCATTGATAACTGAGCGAACGCCAACCCAAGCTGTGCTACCTACTGGCGCACCTTCTGGGATACGGATATCAACTTTGACATAGATATCACTGGAGTCGCGGAAGTTCGTCGTATCGTCACCATTGCCGAAGACATTACCAGTGCCGTCGATTTCACGACGGATACGACGGACAACTTGTTCGGATTCAGATTCCATTGCGTAGAAACGACCGTGTTCTTGTGAACCTGATTCCGTGTCGTATTCACCCGGATTGCTTTCCCACCATTCACGAGTACGGAATTCATCACTGAAATCTTCAGACCAGTCCCAGCGTAGTTCACGGAACGGACGCGCGGCAGGATTGGCAAGTTCGCCTAACCGCGCAAACGCCCATTCAAAGTCACTTGTGCTTGACGCTCTGGTTTCAGCAATCAAGCAGTCATCAATATACAACTTATCGTTGACTTGCTTGGTTTCAAAGAGAATATCGCCTTGAGCTGGTAGTCCATTGAAAATCTTATCCATCTTAGTACGACCATTACGGTCAAAGATGAGGACACGATTGCCTGTGATGATAACGGTCATATTGTTCCAATCGCGGCTATAGAATTGCGAGAGGAATTCACCATCAACTTCATTGCCATCGGCATCAATTTGCGAAACTTGCAAGTTCCCAGCCTGACCATCTAAGAGTATATATCCATCCGCCGAGTTCCGTAAGCGAATTTCAAAATCTCCTTCGGAACTGCGTAAACTACAGGTGAAGAGGAAGTCGCTTAACGGTGCTGTCAACGGTACTAAGCGTGCATCTGCGACCATCCCAATAGACTGTTCATTATTCGCATCATTCTCAATAGTGACATTCGCCACAGGATCACGAGCCCAAGTACTGGGGAAGCTGGCGACATTATCAAAATGATCGCTAGCTGGTTCAGCGCGTTGGACAATAATATCGTCAAAGGCTACTGGATTCAGTGATGATGAGAATGTTTGAAGGTGAATAGCACCTGCTGGCAAGGGCAAACCGGTATCATTTACCGTGATAACCAGTTCATGTTCAATATAGATATAGGTGCGGCCACCTTCCATCCAAACAACAACATCATACCAGCGTCCGGTGCTGATTTCCCCATATAGGCCACCGGGCAAAGACCGTTCATTCGAACGATTAATGCTTGAATTATTGTTACGACGTAAATCGAAACGACCCGCTGACATATCGAGGACATAGTAACCGCTTTGGCTATAACGGAAGATGACACGACCACCACTTCCGCCTTCAAGAAGATTAAACTTGAAGCGGAGAACGATGTCCGTTACGCCTGTTTCATTCCATTCGGGAACTTCTTCACCCAAAACAACAAGCGATGAGTCAAATCCTGAAGTACCATACAGAGCTGTGTTTCCACCTTCATTCACCAAGCGCCATTGGCTGGGATTATATGCCCAACCATCTAGTGAGTCGCTTTCTTCAAAGTCAGAAAGGTATGGCATCCGACCGGGTGGAAGCGGCGTTGGTGACGGAATCGGTGATGGCGAACTTGTCGGTGTCAATGTTTCCGTCGGTGTTTCTGATGGCGTCGATGTTGCCGTCTCCGTTGGCGACGGCGTTGCAGTCGCCGTCGGAGTTTCGGTTGGTGTAGGCGTCGATGTTGCCGTTGGTGTATTTGTTGATGTTGCAGTATCGGTTGCCGTAAACGTATCCGTCGGCGTAAAGGTTTCGGTGGGTGGTGGTGTTAACGCCGTTGCCGTTAACGTTTCATTGGCATTTGCTATTGCTGTAATTTCCGCAGATGTCGCCGTTTGTTGATTATTGGCATCTTGTAAAAATACAGCCGTTGCTGTTTCAGCATCACTGGTTGCCGTTTGCGCATCATTGAAAATTTGCGTTGAGGCTGAACTGGTTGTGGTCGCATTGATGACCGCAACATTAGTTTGGTTAGCTGATTCAGTACCCGTCTGATTAGCAATAAATTCGTCGGTGGCCTTTTGATCTTCTTTTTCTTGGCTGTCCAAATATAAGAAAGCACCACCTGCCAGCGCAACAAATAAAATGATTGCCACAATAATCAGTGGAACAAGCGGTACGGTGCGTTGGGAGATAGCTGTCATCTGACGACTGTCGACAATCTCAGTTGGTTTACCGTCGGCTGAACCTGTTTGATAGGTGTTTTGCTCGGCCAGCGCAGGATCTTGAATGGTAGCTGGACCATCTAAGCCCATTTCAGCCCGCGTTTTAGCATATTCTTCGCGCGCTTTTTCAAGATCGATAATTGTCTGGGCCGCTAAATCTTTAAGAATCATGGGACGGGTCGTAACATCTGGACCAGCCGCGGAAGCTAAAGCGGCGGCTAAATCGCCCGCTTCTTGGAAACGGGCATCCGGGTCTTTAGCGAGGGCTTGTAGAATGACGTCCCGCATTGCTTCTGGTAATTCAGGATTATCAACGGTGATATCCGGCACAGGATCATTAATATGCTTAAGGATAACGGCCATCGGTGTTTCGGCGGCAAACGGAGCTTTCCCGGTCAGGATTTCGTAGAGAATAACCCCAAGGGCATAGACATCAACCCGACCATCAATCGTTTGTCCCATCCCTTGTTCAGGGGCCATATAACCAGGCGTGCCGATAGCCATCCCACTGGCCGTTAATCCCGCATCACTTTCAATCATGCGGGCAATACCAAAGTCAGTGAGGAAGGCATTCCCTTCACCATCGACCATGATATTTGACGGTTTGATATCGCGGTGAACAACACCTTGCCGATGCGCATAATCAAGCGCTGAGCCAATTTGCCGGAAGAGATGCACAACTTCACCCAATGGAATCTGAGACTGCTCCATAATATCTTTGAGCGTTCCGGTGGGCATATACCGCATGACAATATAGGGCGGATCGTGCCGTCCATTAAAGTCATACACAGGCAGAATATGGGGATGTTCTAACCGCGCAACCAAACGTGCTTCACGGCTAAATCGATCCATAGCGGTTGGATCAAGGGATATCCCTTTTTGGATTACCTTGATGGCTACAAAGCGATCAACATTGCCCTGATAACCCCGATAAACGGTGGCCATCCCGCCGCGACCAATTTCTTCAATTATTTCATAAGGTCCAAGCTTTTGACCGATCATAAAATTCCCAGTATTTTTTTAGGTACAAATCAACAAGATAAATATAGCATAGCTTGAAACTTCATGCACTTTTATCTGGCAATGAAGTTTCAAGACGGTGAATACGTGTTAAAGCTAGCATAAAATTAAAGCTAAACGACTTACTGGCAAGCGCCAAAACTCTCACTTACAATCACAAATCCGCGTAGATTTTGGGATGCCCGCACGCCATTTAATTCTGTTCTAACATTGATAAAGATAACATACATAGCCGGGTCGAGACCTGTGGTATCTGCATAAACCGTCACCGAGTCTCCCGGATTAGCAATCTCCGTTGAAACGGTCACATTCGGCCCACTGATGGCTTCGGCAGGCGCAACCGACGCACTAAAGGTGCCGCCTTTACCGACATTCACCACATCAAATTCACCCACCTGCACAATGCCTGGACATGTCACCCCCACTTCAACCGTCATTTCATCCGCGACTAAAGCCATTTCAGGATCTAAGTCAACAACAACTAATAAAGGTGCCGGATTACCGGGTGTAAATGGAATCGGACGTCGGGGCATTGAGATAACTCTGTCCATAGCTACCGTGGGTTCACCATTAGCTTTTAATAATGAGAAGAAGCGCATATGACTACAGACGTTTAAGGCTTCCGGCGGAATCATTGACCAATTTAAATTCCACAGGAACATAACACCCATCCATGGCCAATTTTTATCGGCATAGTCATACGAACGCACAATATAATCAGCTTGCGTTTGCCCACTGACGGACAGCCATCCAAATCCACGAAAGGCAGGGTTACCATCATTACAGCCAGTGAACCCATCTTCAGCCGGATTTCTCAGCCAACCAAATTCAGTCACCCACATAGGCTTCAATTCTAAACCATATTCCACCATCAGATCCCGAATAATTTCGGCACGACGGAAATTTAGACTTCCACGGTCCGGTGCTTCTTCAGGTGGCGAGGCAAAACCATAATTGTGATACCCAAATACGTCAAAGTATAAACCCGCATCGTTTTCAAACATCTCACGCGCAAAATCAATATCACTGATCGCTTGCTTATCAGGGGTTGTTTCTGTAGGGGCTAATCCCGCCGAGACCACAATAATATGCGGAGCCGTGGCCTTGATTTCGGTATAGGTAACGCGCAAAAGCTGGGTATATTCCCATGCATTGGGGTCGCGCCATTCAATGCTGAGGTTCGGTTCGTTATGAACTTCAATCGCATCGACACCACGGGCATCAAGTTCGCGGGTGCGGGCTTGGATATCGCGTTTAAATTGTTCCCAATCCGGCGGGGTACTCAAATCCATCCGAAACAAAACATTGCGTGTATCTTTAAAAGCCTCAGCTTGACCATAGGTATAGACCTTAACCCATTCCATGTTCAAACGACCTAACCAAGACATATCGGTTGATGTATGCGGTGCTACATGAATGCCATAACCGAGATGAGGATTGGGTAGAAGCATGGCTTCATCACTAGCTTGGGGATTGAGCATTTCCTGATTGGCTTGACTATGTTGTTCTTGGAAAGGGGCCAGCACATATAAATAACTTGTCAATAGGATAATGCTCAAGATTCTAAGTCTAGATTTCATAAATATCCTCAAAAATTTTTTTCGACGCGATACATCTATGAATCTAGTGTGAGTTGGCTGGTTTAGCAAGTTAATTTTTAGGTTGTTCGGAATTTACTCATAAAACTTGACTATATATATTGGGAATATATATAGTCAAAAATGGGACAGACAAGCGTGTCTATCCCATTTCTTTATTTCTCAGATTTTTTTCGACGCTTATTGATAGCGAAGCAGACGCAGGCCATTGAGTACAACTACCAGCGTGCTTCCTTCATGACCGACAACCCCCAGTGGCAACGGAACCTCAATAAAGGGGAGCAGTGCCGCAATGACCAAAATGGTCATCATGCCAATAGCAAAGACGATATTTTGAAGCATCACGCGGCGCGCCTTCTTGCTTAAGCCAATAGCATAGGCTATCCGGCTGAGGTCGCTGGACATCAGGACAACATCGGCGGTTTCGAGAGCCACATCAGTACCGGCGGCACCCATCGCGATACCAATATCCGATGTGGCTAGGGCAGGCGCATCATTGACGCCATCCCCAATCATTGCCACGGTACCATATTTGGCGGCAAGTTCTTTAACGATATTGACTTTATCTTCAGGCAAAAGTTCGGCATAAATATCCGTCATGCCTAAAGATTCACCAAGTGCATCGGCGACCCGTTGATTGTCACCCGTGAGCATCGCCGTATGTGCCACACCAATTTTCTTGAGTTGAGCAATAGCGGCAACTGCTTCGTCACGCGCTTTATCTGCCACCGCAATCAGGCCTAAACAGCCATGATCTTGATCGTAGGCGATCAGAACGGTTTTGCCTTGATGTTCTAATTGAGCCCGTTGTTCACGAATCTCAGTGGAAACCGTTACATTGTATTTTTCCAGCAAACGGGGGGAACCTATCAAAAGATTCTTGCCGCTTACTTCAGCTTGAATACCCATACCGGGCACTGCTTCAAAACTAGTTGGTTCCGCCAAATCGAGATTACGTTGGGTTGCGGTCCGGACGATAGCTTCAGCTAACGGATGTTCCGAGCGGGCTTCGGCACTGGCGACGAGTTGCAACAATTCATCTTCGGTCAGCCCATTCATCACCTTAATATCGGTGACTTGCGGGGTTCCTTGGGTGAGGGTGCCTGTCTTATCAAAGGCAATCGCTTTGATATCGCCTAATTTTTCGAGATAAGCCCCACCTTTAAAGAGCACGCCTTGTCGAGCACCATTGGCAATAGCCGATAGAATGCTGGCGGGTGTGCTAATCACAAGAGCACAAGGTGAAGCAACAACCAATACAACCATAGCGCGGTAGAAATTGCTCGAAAAATCGGCATTGAATACAGTCGGCGGAATTACAATGAGCAGAAGGACAGCTATAATCACAAAGAGTGCATAGCGTTGCTCAAATTCATCCAGAAAACGTTGGGTATCGGCACGATTATCTTGGGCTTCTTCGACGAGTGCGATAATCCGTGATAATGTTGATTCTGAAGCGGGGCGACTCACCCGAATGTCCATGATACCGTTTTCGTTAAGTGTGCCGGCAAAAACCTCATCGCCGATTTGTTTGAGGACAGGCATAGATTCGCCCGTAATACTGGCTTGGTTGACCGTGCTAGTGCCGCTAATTACCTCACCATCAATGGGAATTCGTGCACCTGGTTCGAGCACAACAATATCGCCCGTTTGTAAGTCTTCAACGCGTACTTCGATAATTTGACCATCGCGTCGTACTTCAGCGACCGTCGGACGCAGTTCAAGCAAAGCATGAATAGCACGGCGGCTTCGCCCCATTGCATAAGTTTCCAAAACACCCGATAGGCTAAATAGAAACAGCAAAATTGCCCCTTCATGCCATTGGTCGACTAGTGCGGCCCCAATAGCGGCTAAAACCATGAGCAAGTCAACATTGATTTCGCGTTCCAGTAAACTTTCAATACCTGCCCGTGAGCCATAATAGCCACCGGCGACATAGCTCAGAATATTAATGAGCAAAATCATCGTCGGATTAAAATCCAGCGCTTCTAGCGCCAAACTAGTAAGAATTGCAACAGCCGTAATAATGACTAAGACTGGCGCAAACGGATCTTCGGGTGTTAAGGCAAATAGTTTTCGAATATCGAAAACAGGTGTTTTCTGGGTAGGGGTCATCATTGTATCTGTGGCGGCCATTTGTATGTTCTCTATTCCTTTACCAATTCTCTTGTTACAAGCTAATACCGATCTAAAATTCCATTCTAGGCATACAGAATTTTAGCAGAATTTCATTAGATTAATATATAAATTAACCATGGTTAATTTTATACTTTACCACTCTATCACTTTAGCATAATTTTCTCAAGATTCCATCTGTCGAATCGCCTAATTTAGCCTGTCAAATGTCTCTAAAATTGGGGTTTGGAGGGTTGGTATCAACCAAAGATAAAAAGAATCAAAAAAGGGTGGCTTTAAGGACCACCCAAAGAGAGTTGAAGTGCTATCTGATTAGTGTTGACTATTGAACTGCTTCAGCAACCTTGATGGCTTCGAGATCAAGCGTAATCTTGATGTCTTTGCCTACCAAGAAGCCACCCGTTTCAAGGGCAACATTCCAAGTCAAATCCCAATCTTCACGATTGATCTTGGTACTTGCTTCGAAACCAACCGCGATTGATTGATCGAAGGGATTAGTCGTTTCACCAAGATAGTCCACATCGAGGGTCACTTCACGGGTAACGCCACGGATGGTCAGGTCACCAATGACTTTACCAGCATCTTCGCCTTCAACGACCACGCGGGTGCTCTTGAAGGTAATATAAGGGTTGTTTTCAACATCAAGGAAGTCGGCACTACGCAAGTGATTGTCACGATCTTCAACGCCAGTGTCGATGCTTGCGGCATCAATTTGAACTTCGACACTACCCGCATTTGGGTTAGCTGGATCAAAATTCAATGTACCATTAACGGTACCAAGGCGGCCACGGACGGTTGAAACGGCCATGTGGCGGACGGCGAAATTAGCATTGGCGTGTGCTGAGTCGATATTCCATTGAGACATGTTGATACTCCTTCTTTAGAAAAAGATTTACCTATACAGTGTTTCCGTTACAGGATTTACCGTTACATTTTTTAAACGGATTATTGTCCGTTTCGATTACATGCATAACTATAACATAGATTTTTTTGAATAAAAATTAGAAGAATATTAGAAAACGGACACTAGTCCATTTATGTGTAAATGATACAAAAACATGAAACTAAGCTAGTGTAGAAGCCATTTTTTGTCAGAGAGGGATGTAAATAGGAGAATATAGAATCTAAGATTTATTAGAATCAAAGCGATAAAAAGAATTGACTAGACAGGGTAACGCCATGTTTAGCCATTGTCTCAGATATCCCCGTATTTAGTAATTCATTGGGTTGTAGCTTTCATCAGGATGCATAAGAGTTGAACGCAATTGTTTTTTTAGATGATTAGCCTGCCAAGCAAGAATAAAGGCGTTAATGCTTATACCAAATCCCATCAATACAGTTATAAATAGGGCAAAGCCTAAATCGGCTATCACGGCGAATAGGGTGCAGAGAAACAACATAATAATGACCACAAAACCCAGTATGAACCAATTGGGCTGGATACGATAACTAACCTGAGTAGCCGAGGGACTTTGGTAGATCAAATCACCTTTAATGACAAAAGCGGCCAGTGTGTCGACTAAACTCGTCTTGCGGACTCGTCTTAATTCAAATTGCAGATGCATATTATCAATCGTTTTGAGTTTAACGGTCGTCCGATTTTGATTGCCAAAGGCTAAGACCCGCATCTCTTCATGTAGTCCCATTAACAGACGGGCGCATTGTTCAATACTTTGCGAGACAACCCACATATTGGATGGATTATTTGGAAGAGATGTCATAATTGTATATTGTGGCCTTTCGCACGATGATTTTCCTCAATAATAGCTTGTCCCTGCTAAAAATAAAAATACCGTTTCCCCCTATTTGAGAAACGGTATTATCTTGCTGGGTTAATGTGATGGGTTTAGACATGGCTGTCTACCCAGTATTGTGATCCATTCCGGGCACGCTTCAGATAACCATAATCTACTAGACCACGTCGCAAGGTTGCATAATCTGGATTCACTTGCTCGATAATCTCATTGATTTCGGCTTCGGTATAGCGGCGATCAGCTTCAAAGTAGGTGATTAACCAGCGCATTACCACATCGAACTTCTTGGGTTTCTCCGGAATATAGGTTAAGCGTTGGTTCATGGTATAACCTTGCAAAACTTTAGCTTCCCATTCGACGAAACCAAGTTCAGTAATCCACGTCGTGTCATTTTCTGGTTTGGTTTCCAAAGATATATTCCGCTTGATCTCAGCCAATGCACTCGTGTTGAGACGGTACTTCCGACCTTGCTCGGTATTGACTGAGGCAATCAAATCGAACTCATGCAAATGACTAATGTGTTCAGCCACACCCCGTTCATTAAGGTTAAGCGCTGATGCTAGATCTCGGATTGACCGGGCCTCAAGACTGAGTAAACCCATAATTTTTAAGCGGTCTTCTTCTGTCACCACTTGGACAAAATCAAGAAACATGTGTTGTGTTTGACCTCCGTATTTGAATAGTTAGGTAAATTCGATGAATATCTAATTAGAAGAATATCTAAGTTAAAGATAAAAGTCAAGCAACTGATTTGAAAATAATCAAATTTAGTCGACGGCAAATAAACAAAAAACCTCTCCTTTTGTGGAGAGGTTGGCTAGATATTCTATTTAGATAATGATCAAAGTAGTTAGAGCTCGGAATTGGCTTTCACAAAATCGACCAGTTCATCAACTTGCGCAAATGCTAACCCGGTGACGGTATCCGCCGCGCCATAATAAATGGCAATCCGGCCTGTTTCATCGTCATGGAGTGCGGCACAGGGGAAAACGACATTCGGCACATCCCCCACACATTCATATAACGTTTGCGGTGACATCAAATAGGGCGCGGCACGATGTGTGACTTTCCACGGTTCATCGAGATCGAGCAACGCGGCCCCCATGCTATATACATAGCCATTGCAAGAAGTTAACACGCCGTGATAAATCATGAGCCAGCCTTCGCTGGTTTCAATGGGAATTGGGCCCGCACCAATTTTCGTACTTTCCCAGCGCCACGACTTGGGACTCATGACATGGCGATGTCGACCCCAATGCACCATGTCCGGACTCTCACTGTAGAAAATATCACCAAAGGGTGTATGGCCGGTATCGCTGGGGCGGCTGAGCATGGCAAATTTACCATTAATTTTGCGCGGGAAAAGCACCCCATTCCGGTTATAGGGCAAATAGGCATTTTCGAGGAAGGTGAATTCTTTAAAATCAAAAGTGTAACCAATACCAATCGTTGGACCATGATATCCATTACACCATGTCACATAATAACGATCTTCAAGCCAGACGACGCGCGGATCATAGCGGTGCAACATCTCGGCTAGTTCAGGGTCATCGAATTGCCATTCAATCGGCTCCGGTTCGATCTCCCAATGAATACCATCTGCACTAAATCCCGCGTGTAAATCCATGACACGGCGCGTATCATCGACCCGAAATACGCCGGCAAACTCGCCATTAAACGGCACTGCCGCACTATTAAAAATACTATTGGCGGTGGGTGTGGCACTGCGTGGAATAATTGGGTTTTGACTGTAGCGCCATACAATTTCATTTGAATCAGTCGGGCGATTTTCCCAAGGAATATTGGGCAGGGAAACGCCATCCGTTATGATTGAGGTCATTAAAATTCTCCAAACAGCTCAAAAGCAACCTTGTGCTTTATAAAATATTTCATTTATCCTATCTGTAAAGATGTTCGCGAACAAGTTTTATTTTGTTCGAAATTGGAAAGATAAACGACTGATATGCCGAAGAAAATCACCCTGCGTGACATCGCCCGTGAGTCAGGTGTGGCCTTGAGTACGGTGTCACAAGCGCTGAATAATAAACCAAATGTATCTGCCGATATGCGTCAACATATTTTGGAAGTCGCTGAATCTTTAGGCTATCGCCCGAAAATTGAACTTGCGACCAGCCAATTTTCACCGCTCAAAACGGTGGGACTCATTACCCGTGGTCAAGTGAACGACCCATTGATGATTAACCCATTTTATTCACCGATTATTGCGGGCGCTGAGCGTGAATGTCGATTGCACAATATCAATCTGATGTATGCCAATTTAGAAGTTGATAGACGTAACCATGCCACAAAACTGCCAGCTATGATTGTTGGTGACATGATTGATGGACTTATTATTGTGGGAGCATTTTTAGAGCAAACGATTGTCGATATGAGCCGACGGACTAAACGCAATATTGTTTTGGTGGATGCCTATACATCCGATGATTTAGCGTTTGATAGTGTCCTCATTGATAATCTCAACGGGGCTTATACCGCTGTTTCGCATTTAGTTGAAAATGGGCATAAACACATTGGCTTAATTGGCAGTCACCCCGATGCTTATCCAAGTATTCTTGAACGCGAACAAGGTTATTTAAACGCCTTACAGCAACACGGTATCAAACACACCTATATTGAACATTGTAAATTGGAACGCAATGAAGCATTCGACGCCACCCTTCGGTTAATGGAACGTGCTTCTCACGTGACCGCCATTTTTGCCTGTAACGATCATGTAGCAATTGGGGTCATCGGCGCTGTGCAAGAAGCGGGCTTAAACGTGCCGGATGATATTTCCGTAATTGGATTTGATGATATTGATCTGGCACGCGCTTTTGTGCCCGCCTTAACAACCATGCACGTTGATAAAAGTTATATGGGCCAATTGGCAATGCATCATTTAAGTGATCGGCGACGTGACCCTGATCATCCTGTCATCAAATCATTAATGAATACGCGGCTGATCGAACGGGATACAGTCAAATTTTTGCATACATAGAAAAAGCCCTTCAGCAAATACCAAAGGGCTTTATTGTTACAGAAATATTTCTTTAAGCTTCGGATTCGGTGGTTTCTTCTGTTGATCCGCCATCTTCAAGCAAATCAATATTGAGGTCATTGTCTTCATGACACTCGGTACAGCCTTGTAACTTCGTTTCTTCGTCAAGGAATTGAACACGCTCACCACCTACAATCGAGACATGGGCCAGGTGACAGGTTAAGCAATCAGCTTCCGTCTCAACAGTGACTAATCCTTCATCTAAGAGCGATTGCTCATCTTCAAAGCTGAGACCTTCGGGGACAAATAAGTCGCCGGTTCGATCATGGGCCGTTTCAGCTTCTGGCAAATGATTGTGGAAATGGTTATCAAAGCCCAGCACGAGCAGGGTATCGGTGTGGCATTCCACGCACGACGAATTGATAATCGATGGCTGATGGACCTCACCTCTTTCAATTTCAGTGGCACTCCCACCGCCAGTCGCATAGATAAAACCATCATAAGCGCCTAAAACTAAGGCAGTCCCACGATCTAGAATAGTTTGGCGACCACGATGGCAATCGACACAGCGAAATTCATCGTAACTCACACTATCTAGGGCCGCGACATAATGGAACGAGGCCAAGTCGGGAACGGCTAAATCTCGATTATCTTGTGCAATGCGTGAACGGTTATAGTAGGTTCGTTCCGATGCAACGTGACAATTCGTGCAGAATTGGTCATCTTCTTCGAGCTTAGAAGCACCAGCCGCGCCGCCAACACTCAACAAAATCAGAATCGTCCCGGCCAAGATCAAAAATGTGCCGCGCGCTAACCCAAACATTTGAGGCGGTAAATGCCACCAGCGTTTTTTATGTGGAGTTGCATTTGTATCCGTCATTTAGACCACCTCAACGACAATTTTGTGGATAGCATCGGTGCCATCTGGCTTGGCACGACTAAATTGACCTTCGGCTGGATTGGTTTGAGTAAATCCGGTTTCATCGGTTGCACGAACTTCTATTTCAAACGTACCAGCGCTGGGCGGGGCCCATAAGACATACCATTGGGTCCAGACCAAAGACGAATCGGTTTGAACGAGTTCGGCTTCCATCCATTCGCCACCTTCAACCCGTACTTCAACTTTGGTAATTTTGCGCTTACCTGCATTGGCAATACCTTGAATGGCAATTTGCCCCGCAATATTTTCTTGGGTGGGGGGTGACTTAACAATGGAATTCGTTTGGATATCCGCCGTATCTGACCAATCACGCGATTCCCAATAACCTTGATAGTCATAATCAATGAATTCAATGCGTTCAATCCATTTGGGCATCTTTTGACCATACAGACCGGGCATAAAAATGCGCAACGGATAGCCATGTGAACGGGGTAATAATTGGTCATTCATTTTATAAGCGAGGAGCACACCGTCTTGCGTAATCCATTCCAAATCGACAGCAGTGTGATAGCCATCGGCGGCATAGAAACGCGCCCGAGTTACCCCATCTTGTACACCGACTTCATCCAGAATATTTTGGATGAGAACGCCGCTCCATACCGCATTGCCAACCAAGCGGCCCCCAACGGGATTCCCGATACATTGCAAGGTGCGCATTTCGCTGTGTTCCGGGAAATTGCGAATATCTTCATAGGAATAGGTCTTGGGATTGTCGACCATACCATCGATGACCAATGACCATTCTGCGTTCACATCTTCATAGTCGGGGATATCAGCGCCCGGAAAGGTTTGGACATAAAAATCTTGATTGCTCACAACTTGAATTTCATCATAGGTGACCATGCCATAACGAGGATCAGCCATGACGATTTCGCCTGTCGTAGAATCAGTGGTGGGGATGGCTTGACCCTCTTTATAAACAGTCGGGGGTGGTCCTTCGTCGGATGGTCGACAGCCTGCGAGTAAACCCGCTGAGGTGGCGGTCACAACCAATAAAAATTTACGGCGCGTAATGACATGTTTGTCAGATTTTTTATTAGATTTCTGCATCATTTTAACGGCTCATCTCTCTGCATAACTATTACCCTTATTATAACGGGCAAATTGAACGAATAGCCGTTTCTCATTAGGTTTTTACAGATTTGTAAGACTTTCGCAAGATTTGGAAAAAGAGGATTGAGCGGGCATATTTAGCTATAACAAAATATTGGCTAGATTACAGAATTTCTATAATCTAGCCAACAAGGTGGGATATGTTCCGAGAATATGCGTTTTATAGGGCGTTGACGGTGGGATCACCTAAGTAGTTCTCGATAAGATGATTCAACTTTTGCGTGTCAAACGGTTTCGAGAAAAATTCATCACAACCAGCCGCCAGCGCTTTATCTTTCGCTTCGACTTCAGCATAGGCTGTCATCACAACAATTGGAATATGTTGGGTTACTGGATTTTGTTTGAGTTCGTCGATAACATCAATGCCAGCGAGACGAGGCAGATCTAAATCCAAAAGGATAAGATCGGGTTGGGAATCTTGAGCTGTCGCCAACCCGGCTTCACCATCGGTCTCAACAAGGACATTCCATACCGGACGACTAAGATATTGGGTTAGAATATCAATGTGGAGTGGATGATCTTCAATTACGAGAATATTCTTCATTTCTGACTCACCATAATAGCTGATGTAAAAGTTTCAAAGCATATAAAAACGGGTAGAATTGAGGAGATATTAACATAAAATTGAGATGAAGTTATCCACACCGTAAATTTTCACGAATCTCTGACAATGCATGAGGAAAATAGACATGTTCTTGACAATTAAATCCATTGACGAATCACACTACGATTGGATTAAGGCATTTTCCGCTGATCATTGGGGCGCGGAAAGTGTGGTGTCACGCGGGGTTTCCCATAATTTAACAGCCTTGCCCGGATTTGTGGTTTATCAAAATCATGAAATTGTGGGGTTAGCCACGTACCATATCAATGATGCAGATTGTGAATTGGTGACTATCAATAGCCTCAAAGAATCACAAGGGATTGGTTCGATGCTCATCGGGGCGGTGTTGGCTGAAGCACGTAAGAATCTTTGCCAACGCGTGTGGCTTGTGACTACGAATGATAATTTGAACGCGCTAAAATTTTATCAAAAGCGGGGCTTTGAACTTGTCGCTATTCACCGTTACGCGGTCAATGAAGCACGTAAAATCAAGCCGGAAATTCCCACAGTGGGCATGCACGATATTCCACTTCGCGATGAAATTGAAATGGAATATCGGCTGTCGTAGAGACACATCCAGCATCTAATCGCTAAAATTGAGTTCGCAACTATCTTCATTTTCGGAACAGGTCTGAGCCTGTCCGTTTAAACTGATGCTAAATGTCTTTTTCCAAAATTGTTCTTTATTCTTGAATTCAGCCCGTTCACCGGTAAAACTACAGGTGATATTCTCATCAGCGAGGGCTCCGTTTTCCAGCGCCAAAAGATCTTCCTCAGAGATGTTGCGTTTATTGACTTCATTTTCTTTCCACAAGCGCACACAGGTATTGGCGGGAAGCGTATCAATGCCCCATTTCTCGGCGCCCTTAACCGTTTTATCCTTGTCATTCAGAACTTCCAACGATGCAAGGACAATGTCTTGAGTAGTGGCGTTGTAGACAATGATGCCTTTATCACCTTCGAGGCGGACAATTTGCAAACGAACCCCATTATTTTGCGTTTGGGCGGTTGCTACATCATTTGAGCTAAACCGCACCTGACACACTGCGCCATCATTCACAAAACAGGTGGCAACTTCTTGGTCACGATAAAACACTTTAAAGGGTTCCGCCCAGAAAACAGTTGAATTGTCTGCTGATGCATAAGGCATATCAAATGATGGTTCGCAAATCAGGGGTGGCAAATTGGGGTCACTCGGATTGTGATAGAGCGTTAGGCATGAATTTTGCGCCACGACGTTTGTGAGTGAATTCCAATAAGCGCCTGCTATCGCTGTTTTTCCTTCGCCCAGCCTAAAATCGGCTAAACTGAGGGCATGGGATGAAGCATCATTATTCGAAATGAGCAGGCTTTCATTCCCCGGTTCTGCTAGGTTGCGCATAATGACTAATGTATAGGAATAGTCTTCGCCTGTGGCGGGTGTATTCACCACTACTGATACTTCAGTTGGCGGGATGTCAGTCGCCGATATAGTGGTTGGCGGGATGGCCGTAGGTGGTACAGACGTTTCAGTTGGGGTACTCGGCACGTCGGTCGGTGGCGGCACTTGGGTTAATGTTGGGGCGAGTGTGGGTTCTGGAATAGCCGTTGTTGGCAAAACTAAGGGCGTTGTTGTTGAAATATTACCTGATGTGTCGGGCGGTGCTTGCGTATTGATTATGATCTGAGTGGGCGTGGCATTGAGGGCCGTTGTTGGGGTAACCGAAGCCGTTACTTGAGCCACTGTATCTTTTTTATCATCTTCATCATTGCCAGAAAATGCATAGATGAGACCAATCAATAGCGCTAAGCCAACCAAAACCACCCCGCCAATAATTGCACCATAAAACCAGCGTGGTTGCCCATCTGGTTTTGACAAATCAGGCCGATTATCCGTCCACAGCTCACCGGTTTGAAGCTGGGGATCGGTTGGCTTGGGTTCGGTTCGATGCGCTAGCGTTGGCGTGGGTTGACGTGCTTGTGTTTCCGCCGGACGGGTCGCCGCCGGTGGCAGAGGTGGCAATGGATAAGCCGCCATTTGCCCTTCAACCCGCTCCATCATCGATTGACGTGATTGCGTGGTTAACGCTGATTTGTCAGTGAGCGCGGTGGCCAGCGCCGCACTTAATTCAGCCCCACTTTGATAGCGTTCATTCGGCTCTTTAGCCAAACTTTTCAAAATGAGTTCTTCAATGGTCTCACTAATTTCAGGTCGAATCTGGCGCGGCGAGGGTGGGTCATCCGCCATATGCATCTTAGCAACCGCCATTGGTTCGGGTGCATCAAAGGGCAGGCTATTAGTGAACATCTCAAAGAGAATGACACCAACTGAATATAAATCGCTTTGAGGTGAAACATTGGCCGAAGAAATGGCTTGCTCAGGTGATAAATAATGCGGTGAACCAAAAATTTCACCCGCTGTGCCAATTTGCGCCTGAAGAGCTAAACCAAAGTCGGTCAAAATAACTTTGCCATCTTTATTCAACATGACATTGGAGGGTTTGACATCGCGGTGAATAACGCCTTCGGCATGCGAATAATCCAGTGCCATGCAGAGTTCCCGCGTAATCCTTAAGATATCTTCGGGTTCCATATAGTCATTGTCGGCTTGATAACTATCCAGCACACCACCTAAATCAGACCCTTCCACATATTGCATGGCCATATAGACCAACTCTTCGGCTTCACCAAATCGGAAAATCCTGACAATATGCGGATGGTCAAGACGGGCAATAGACTGTGCTTCGCGCTCGAAACGCTTAATATAATCCTGATCATTACGGAAAGGGCGATCAATCACTTTGATGGCGACATACCGATGCAAGCGTGTATCAAAACCTCGATAAACACGGGCCATACCGCCCTGTCCCAGCAATTCTTCAATACGATATTCATCGAGCATCATATTGGTCATGTCATTTTGATTGGCCATTATTACCCTTCCGTTATTGAATTGATCCCACCCGCATAGTTTAACACTAATTTTATGGGTAAACTTCTATAAATTGTCGACGCTTTGCTAGTTTTGGTTGTCCCTTACTAAAACTGCTATAATCATTTTGGGAGCAGTTTCTGATTTTTGTAAAGACTTATTATAGGTAGGGAAATATAGTTCAGCATGTCTAGTCCAGATACGCAAAAGGCCTATCAACAAGCATCCTTAGCTACAGCGGATGATTTACGCACCATTGCGCGATCCATTGCTTTGCGTGATGTTTCTGAACTTTCTCTGCCTGATATTGATATTGTAGCGGATTTGGTTGGTCGGATTATTCCGGCGGGGAATGTGCCCGGTGTAATCTTGAGCGGATTAGCCAACCTCAAAGGCAAGAAACCACCCCAACAAGAATTACGCCGCGATGTTAACTTAATTTTTAAGGGAGTTGAGCAGGTTCTGGACAAGGCAGTTTATCACACGTTTTTTGCGGGACCCGCCGCAGTGATTTGGGGCTATCAAAATCTTCTGAAACTCGCTGGTAAAGATCCTGAACAATCCTTTCCCGATGGTACCTGGCAATTTTATCTTGAATATGCTCTCCGTGAAGATACAGCGCGCCATGCCAATGAAACACATGGTTTTGATACCACGCTGAATGTACACCAAATCAAACTCAGTTTTCTGGACCGTCTAACCGCGTGGGTGATGACCGCGATTGATATTTTGCACCAATATCCGGCTTTACTGGCAAATGAATGGCGTGAACGGACGTTTATTCAATTGCTATATGAAGTGACAGCGGATGAAGACGGGAAATCTCCTTATGCGAGTTTGTATAAAAAGTGGGAACGTGAGCGACCCTATATGCGGGGCCATGATGTCACTGCGACGGATGATTATCCAACCTATCGCCGGATTAGCTTTGATCGTTTTTTAGGCGAAGCAACCCGTGATTTACCTGAAAATATCCGCCAAGAATGGTATGCCCAAATCCAAGCGGCAGAAGTCCATGAATTACCACGTTATCAAGATCAAATGTCGATTCTGGGCTATTTGGAACCGGAAAATTATGGTGAACAGCGGCGCGCTTTACCCATTGAAGCCTGTAATATTGGCATTGTTTATCAAGGCTACTATTTTCTGATTCCGACCTGCTATCCCAATACCCGCCGCCCGATCGATGTGACAACGGTGCGCGGCTGGCTTCAGGCTCGCTTACAAAATAGACCAGCGTATGAACCGACTAGTCTCCGCCCCTTAGTAAAGATTAAACGCACGGCTTTGGCGCAATTTCGTAAGAAACTCAATGATCACAATCGCTATGAATTAGATGTTTTACGCACCTGTCCAATTATTTTGAATTTTGATGGATCAGATGTGAACTTACCCCTCGCCGAATTGCGGGATATTGAACGCGGGATTGGTGATCATGCACTTACTATTATTGATACCGGACAAACGCAAGTTTTTGATCAATCCCATATTTATTTTGATGGCGCATGGGGTGCGGCTTTGGCTGAAATCATGACCAACAATGCCTTGTCTTGGGCGGTATATCTGCAACAATTACCGCCACCACAAGCCCAGAATGCTATCCCCTATACGCTTAATCTTAATTTCCAGCCCGAAGACATACAGTTTATCGAGCGTGCTCCGCGTATTACCACCGAAATATCGGCGGAAACAGACGCGCTCCATATTAAGGGCTTGTTGTCCTTGCGGAAATTATTTAAACAGCGCAACGACTTGGTGCGAGTCACCGTCAATGATCTGCTAATTCTCTTCCGCGCGATTCATGCCGTAACTTATGAACCTCCACCTGAATTACAAGCCGCGCTTGATGATTTAGACAATGATGCTACGCGGGAAGCTGTGTTGGCGGCTCTCTATGACAACACTAATCCGGCAATATTGATACCAATTGATGCAAGCCAAGTCGCACCGCGAGATCGTCTTTATCCCATGAGTTTCAAAGTGCCGCTCGAAGATTTAGACTTGCTCAATATCCACGACCAAACCATGAATATGCTCGATGCTTATGAGCAAGCCCAAGGTGGCCGGAGCAGTCTATATGAAGAATTTGACCGCTTGCAACGTACCTATTTGGCGACTATCGCTGGGTTTGGTGAAGTTATGCGGCGCGCTAAGGATATTGCGCTGGCCGGACAAAGCTCCAGTGTAGGCACCATTAAACTCTTAGCACATATGCCCACGCCATTGCAACGCTTATTAGATGAAGTGCCCGGCCATTTTGAAATTCTGAATGATATTATCAAAGGCCGCGAAGTATTTTCAAATGTAGGCGCGGTGGCATCAACCAGCACGTTAACCCGTTTTATCACCGCTAAGGATGATAATGATAAGAAAACATTAGCGTGGAGTGCCATTACCACAGCGGATGGGGTAATGAAAATTAGTTTGCGCGATTTTCGCCCTCACAATCATCTTTTAGTGGAAGATGATGCGTTAGAATTGGCGCAAGCGCTAACTCAAGACTATTTAGATGCTTACGCGGTTGGCTTCAACCGCTATGTACAAGATTTACGCCGTATTACCCTCGCTAGTCGTGAAACACGTTTACAGAAATAACAGAGTGAGACACATCTATGACAAATTCGCTTGTAGGACAACAACTCGCCAATTATCGGATCGAATACTTAATTGGGCGAGGCGGCATGGCTGAAGTTTATTTTGCCCATGATGTTAATCTTAAACGTCCGGCGGCTATCAAATTAATTGACGCCCGCTACCGCGATAATCCTGATTATGCACGCCGTTTTTTGCAAGAAGCCCGCACCATTGCGGCGTGGCGGCACAGCAATATTGTTCAAGTCTATTATGCGGATGAGCAAGATGGCATTTATTTCTTTGCAATGGAATATATTGATGGCCTCGATTTAGCAGATATTCTCCGAAAATATGGCGATGACGGCGAACTGATGCCGCTAGACGATGTGCTCAATATTGGTTATAAAGTGGCCGACGCACTGGATTATGCACACAAAAAGGGCGTGATCCATCGCGATATAAAACCTTCAAATATCATGATTGGTCGTGACAACCGCATTGTCCTTATGGATTTTGGTCTGGCCTTAGATGTGCAAGAGGGTACACTCGGTGAAACATTTGGCTCGGCGCACTACATCTCACCTGAACAAGCCATGAAATCTTCGAATGCGGTGCCTGCCTCAGATCTATATTCGCTAGGCATTATCATATATGAAATGTTGACGGGCGTGGTTCCGTTTGATGATGAATCTTTTACAAGCATTGTTTTACAACATATGTCCGAACCGCCGCCACCGCCGCGTCAATATAACCCGGAACTGAGTGCCGAAGTTGAAAATATTCTACTCAAAGCTTTAGCCAAAGAACCGGCTGATCGTTTCGCGAGTGGCACAGAATTTATTAAAGCCTTAGACGGAGCCCTTAAGACAAAACCAGCACTCGCCGATACGGACAAATATGTTTTGCCACCTATTCCGTCAAGTGTTTCCGGTCGGCACCAACCCACCTTGTCCCAAGTGAGTGTCGCGGACCGTATCCAAATTGAACAAAGTATGCGGGAGACATCAGTTCCGTTTCCATCGGTCTATCCCGTTGAATCACCTATTCCGACAGCGGCTCAACAAACCGCACCCACGGACAGTAAGTTACCACGGCTACCCATTATTGGCGGGATTGTCGTTGTCTTGCTGATACTTTTGGTGGGTGGATTTATGTTGTTTGGCGGTGGCGGTGATGATGATTCTGATCAATCAAATGCTAGCCAACCGACTGAAAATGCGCTTGCCCAGAATCCTACCACTGAAGTGGATTTACCATCCGAAACACCACAAGAAGTCCCAACTTCAGCTGATGTAATTGAAGACACGGCGACACCTCAGCCACTTCCAACAGAGACAGAAGTAGTCGCTCAGATTGAATATACATCCGTGCCAACCGAAGCTGTCGTCGCAGACACCGCGACAACCGCACCAACCATCGAACCGACTATTGTTGTGCCGACTGATGCGCCAACGTTGACACCCATCATTATCCCAACCGAACCTGTTATCATTGAAGAACCTACGGTAGCTTATCCGGATGGTTATGCTTTTACTTTTTATTATGATGGCGCGAGTTTTTATGCTTCCAATACAGGCGGGCGCAGTTTTAACATCAACGGTTTGAGTTTTGAGGCCTTAGATCAAACTAGCAATCCAACTGGCAAAGCCTTTTTGAGTAACCGCTGGATTGCGATTGCTAACTACGCATCCATTGATAATAATCGGTGCGATACTTTGGAAATGGGCCGCGAAACATGGCTGAGACCAGACGCCTGTCGCGGTTACAATGCCATCATCAATCCTGTAGAAGCGGAGCGGTTCTGGTTACAAGATGGTGTCGGATTTGAGTTTAGAATTCTGTGGAGCGGAGAAGAAGTTGGCCGCTGTCCGCTTTATGTCGATACGACCCAAGAATGCGTCGTTAAGTTACCGCAATAATCTGATCATCAAAGATTTTTTACCAGACTAATTTCGCTAAGAAGCATATGAGGTTGGTCTGGTATTATTTTGATTCTAAGATTATTCAAAATACCGACAATTCCCTTATCTTATGAATGTTTAAGCTTATCCATACCTCGCCAATTTTTCTTATTTCAACCGCATAATATAAGAAGAATCATAGAAATTAGCACTCTCCTGCGCTGACTGCTAAAAATTGCTTGACTTTAAGGTTTCTGATTGGTATAGTTTTCAAGCGATTAGCACTCAAAACATCAGAGTGCTAATTTGCTGAGAATGACCTATAAATGGCAATTAAACAATTAATCAATTGTACAAACATTCACTCCAAGGAGGCTCGAATGGCTCTCAAATTACGTCCGTTAGCTGATCGTCTTATCGTTGAACCGATTGAACGTGAAGAAACCTTTGCTGGTGGTTTGGTATTGCCCGAAACCGCTAAAGAAAAACCGCAACAAGGTAAAGTTATTGCCGCTGGTCCCGGTCAATGGGATGAAGATGGCGACAAGCGCATCGGTTTGGATGTCAAAGAAGGCGATATCGTTTTGTATGCCAAGTACGCTGGTACTGAAATTAAAGTTGATGGCAACAAAATCCTCGTCTTGAAAGAAAGCGACGTTCTGGCGATTGTCGAAGAAGCCTAGTTTCTCTGACAATTTTACTTCGTTAACTTGCAAATA